>NZ_LIUF01000010.1 GCF_001280425.1 Haloarcula rubripromontorii
TGTCAAGGCCGATCTTCGCGTGCGCGAAGATCGTGCCGGTCTTGTCGTTGAACGTGCGGTCGCAATCCTTACAGAGATACCGTTGATACTCTCGATAGCTGCCGTGTTTGATCACCGATTCAGACCGGCAGCGCGGGCAACAGAGGCCCTCGCGCCAGCGAACCTGCTCCAGCAGGTTCGCGGCGCTCTCCTCTGAACTCAGCAATTCAAATGGGAACATTGCGTCCGGGTGACGCGTTCGCGTCACCCTTGCCCGCTACGCTTTCACAGCGACAGCTCTACCCGACCAACAATCTGCTTCGGAAGAGCGACCCAGAGAACATGGAGGACGACCTGGTGTTCGTCGGGCTGGTCGGGATGATCGACCCGCCACGAGAGGAGGTCGCCGACGCACTCGCGGCAACCGAGCGGGCCGGAATTGATGTGAAGATGATAACCGGCGACAACGTCCGCACGGCTGCCGCGATTGCAGGGGAACTCGGGATGCACCAAGAGGTGACAGAGGGGCGTGAACTCGATGGGTTGGACGATGAAGAACTCGCAGAGCGGGTCGAGGAGGTCACCGTGTTCGCTCGGACGTCTCCCGAACACAAAGTGCGTATCTTGCGGGCACTCCAGGAGAACGGTCACATCGTCGCGATGACGGGTGACGGTGTCAACGACGCGCCAGCGCTGAAAAACGCTGACGTCGGCGTCGCAATGGGAATCCGGGGGACCGACGTGGCTAAACAGGCGAGCGACATGGTGTTGCTGGATGACAACTACGCGACCATCGAGCGGGCGGTCGAACGCGGTCGAGCCATCTTCGATAACCTCTGGAAGTTCGTCGCCTTCCTGCTCAGTGCGAACGTAGCGGAGGTCGCACTCGTCTTTCTCGCGTCGCTGTGGGGCTACCTCGTGCTCCCGGCAGTTCAACTGCTGTGGATCAATCTGCTCACTGACGGGTTACCTGCGCTGGCGCTGGGTGCGGACCCCCAAAGCGGGGACGTGATGGACCGACCGCCGCGTGATCCCGACAAGGGCATTATCGAACGCCCAATGCTCGGGCTCATCGGGGGCGCCGGGACAGTCTCGACCGTACTCATGCTCGGGTTGATGTTCTACGTGATCGGTGGAGCGGCCGCAATTACCCCGTATGCGATGACGATGGTGTTCACGGGCTTCGTCTTCCTCGAGTTCGAGAAGCTCTACGTCATCCGCTGGCTCCGGGAGACGCCGACGTTCTCGAATCCGTGGCTCGCACTCGCGGTCGGGGGGTCGATGGTGTTGCAACTTGCTGTACTGTACACCCCTCTCAATCAGTACTTTGGAACAGTGCCCCTCGGGGTCGAAGACTGGGGTATCATTGGCGTTGTGCTCGCCATCGGCCTCCCCGCATACCTCGCTATCGTCCTTACAATCAAACGATATCTACCACTCGATGAGAACTCCGGAGAAGGTCCTCACTGAGGTTTCACTGATCAGTCCTCTAGGCCGAAACCCCTCACTGAGCCGCTACTCCTGGTTTCCAACTGTGATGACTGGAACAGGCGCGGTTCGGACGGTCTTTTCAGCGACGCTCCCGAGCAAGATTCGATCAGTCCCGCGCTTTCCCGTCGTCCCCATCACGACGGCGTCGATATCGTTCGAGTCGATAGTGTCGAGTATTTCCTCGATAGGTGCGCCGTGTTCGATGTGACGAACGGTGTTCGTGATCCCGCAGGTTTCTGCCTCGGATACCACATCCTCGACGGCATCGGTCGCAGCCTGTTCAGTTTCCCGCCCAGACACGGTCGAGCGAACGTCCACACCGAGGGAGGGTTCCTCCACGACAGACAGCACGTGAACGGTCGTATCGAGAGCCGATGCAAGGGCAAGGCCATGCTCGGCAGCATGAGCTGCACCGTCGCTCCCATCTGTCGGTAAGAGGATATTCTCGTAGGGGAACGCCAGTTGCTCGTCTGGCTGCATCCGCACCGTCAGGACGGGAACGGAACACAGACGCACGACCTTCTCAGTGACACTTCCAAGAAGGTATCGAGAAATCCCTTCACGGCCGTGCGTCGGCATCACGACGAGGTCGTGGTCGTATCGCTCCGCGTACTCGGCGATGGTCGGCGCTGGATTCCCCTGGACGACATCAGACTCGTAGTCCGCTCCGAGGGTCTGTAGTGTCTTTTCTGCTTCCTTGACGATGTCCTCACCCTCTTGGACGAGTGCGTCAACGACCTGGGATTCAACGACAGTAACGCTATCACGTGCCGTATCAGCTACAAAGAGGACGTGGATGGTAGCGTCGGCCCAGTGGGCGATCTCGGCAGCATGATATAGTGCCTCCGCAGCCCCATCACTACCATCGAACGGGAGCAAAATGTCCTCATACATGTGTCTCGGTAGTAGCTACGGGAATCACCCACAAGTGGTTTGTCACCCACCAGATTCCGACTCACGAACCCACATCACCGGAACTGGTGACGTTCGAACGATTTTCGCGCTCACGCCACCCATCATGTACCGACTGAAATCGGTCTCGCCGTGCGTGCCCAGAATAGCGAGATCGATTTCGTTTGCTTCCATGTAGTTCCGGATTTCCTTCGACGGAACCCCGACTTCGATCTCGCTCTTGATGGTTTCGAGTGACGCCGCCTCTGCGGTCTCAGTGGCTGTTGTCATGATTTCGTTCGCCCGTTCCGTCAACTCTCCCTCTTTCAGGATAGATCGAGCATCAGGGCCCAAGCTCCCCGTCTCGACGACGTGAAACAGGTGTAGCGCTGCACCGGTCGCTTTCGCCACGGCGATTCCCTCGCTCAATGCGAGTTCGGCACCGCGGCTTCCGTCCGTTGGAACGAGGACGTTCTGGCATGGATAGGTGAGTGGACGTTCTCTGTCGGGGTTGACCGCAACCACGGGCAGTTCAGCTGTGTTGATGACCCGTTCTGTAACGCTTCCAAGGAGGAATCGCTCGAGTCCACGACGCCCGTGTGTGGGCATGACGATCAGGTCGATATCTGATTGGTCGCCATACTCGACGATCGACGTAGAGGGATCGCCTTGGCGTACCTCCGAGACGACGGAGACACCCTGTTCGGTCGCGCGCTTTGCTGCGTCCGCAACGATCTGTTCTCCTTCTTGCTCCAGCACGTCGATGACCTCCTCTCGTATCCGGGTGAGGCTGCCCTGACTCGTGTCTGCAACGTTGAGGATGTGGATCGTCGCCTCGTGTTCGTATGCAATCTGGAGTGCATAGTCGAGGACAGACTCTGCCGGCTCGCTTCCGTCCGTTGGAAACAGGATTTGATCGTACATGGTGGTGTATCGGAATGAACGAGCGGGCGCTACGTCCCCTCGGTGCTGATGTCTAACGTTCCCTCTTCCGGTGTCTGAGCTTCACGCCACCAGACCAACTCGAACTCGATACTCTGTTTTGCCTCGGTGTCGCCCTCAGACCAGTCCGACTCGCCTTCCAGTTTGAACGTCACTGGATTCGTGGGATTCAACCGTACCTGTTGACCCCCGAGCTCGAGTGTCACATCTCCGCCGGCGTCGAGTTGATCAGCTAATTCACGGAGGTGCGATGCGATTTCTGACCGCGTTTTCTCGGCTTCGGTTTCGAGCTCTCCCATACCGATGGATACGCGAGACGTCCCGATAAGCGACGGGGCGCATTCTCGACCCGGGGAAACCACGTACCCATCATAAACTGTGGATGACGACGAGTCTCGGTCACTTAGTTGAGGTGTGATTCGACAGCGACCCGAAGGCACAGGTACACGAAGCGATGTCACGACCGTAGGTACGAGGGAGGGAGAACGCTTCGTTGCTACTCACTCGACGGCTCAGTATCGGTTTCATCGACGGGTTGTGGACCCCCACCAGTTTGTGCCTCTTGTGCGTCCCCCCACCCGCCCGCATCGATTACTGCGAAGAGTTTGCGCCAGTTCTCGTCGTCTTCGCTCTCCGGGAGCTGGTCACGGAGTTGTTGTAGGTCGGACGGCGGAACGAGCGTACTCACGAGGTCCACGATGACTTGCGCGTGGTAAGCTGCCTCCGGTCGATCCGCCCCCTCAATCTCGCTGACGCGCGTGACGAACTCTTTCCAGTCGAATCGCTGGCCGTGCTCGTGGACCGCCCCGGTCAGGTACCACTTGATCTCCATCGGGAGCGAAGCGGCCAAATCCTCGGCGTTTCCCTCGGGGATCCGTTGACCCAGCGTCATCAGCGTCGCTCGGATCGCTCGCACAGCCTCACCGGTACCCGGAAGTTCGAGACGGTGTTGAACCTCTCCCGTGAATTCGTCGAAGTTCATGGATCTTCCAATGAAACTACGGGACAAGGTCTGATAATGTCTGCCCCGTTGAGGTCACTCTGCCAAACGATGAAGGAAGTAGCCCTCAAAATCTCACCCCAAGATGTATGACCGTATTGTAATCGCTGTGGATGGGAGTGACGAAGCGAGACAAGCAGCACGACGTGGAATTCGACTCGCTCAGGGCTTCGGCGCGACTGTCGATGTTCTCTCCGTCGTTGAGCAGAAAGCACTCCAGCTCACAGAAACGTCTGCTGAGAAAGCACAGTTGCGGGAACGTGGGGAGGCAGCCCTCACGGAAATCGAGGAACTTGCGTCAGAGTTCAGCCACCCTGTTACCACGAACCTGCTAGAAGGAAAGCCCGCTGTCCGAATCAGCGAGTACGCTGACGAGCAGGACGCAGACCTGATCGTCGTCGGGCGACAGGGTCTGACCGGGCTCGGCCGGCGTCTCTTGGGTGGTGTTACTGAACGGGTCCTCCATCGAAGTGACGTCCCGGTGCTCGTCATCTCGGGCGAGGACAACGAAGGTGATGTGGAGGACGATTATTCAAGAGTCCTCATCACGACAGATGGCAGTGAAAACGCCGAAGTGGCGATTCCCCATGGAACAGCCATCGCGCAGCGCTACGGTTCAGAGGTTCACGTGTTGAATGTCGTGGATATTCAAGCTGCAGGCGGTGCGTTCAACGCGGGGGGTCTCGAAAAGGAGTTCCTTGAACGACTCGACGCCAGAGGACAAGAGGCCGTTGACAGCGTTGCGGATGAAATCAAGGAATCCGCTCCCGATCTGACTGTGGAGACTGCTGTCGAACGGACGACGTCATTCGATGGGGCGGCTGCTGGTGTTCGTGAATACGTCGAGGAAAACGAGGTCGATCTCGTTGTAATGGGTTCGCACGGTCGGTCGAATTTCAAGCGTCAAATTCTCGGCAGTGTCGCGTCCACCGTGCTTCGGACTGTTGATGTCCCAGTTCTCGTGGTAAAGCGAGCTGAGTGACTCAATCTCCGGCAGAGCTATTTTGGGTAATCGCAACAAATCATAGGGTATGTCCTCCCGTATTTTGGTGCCAGTCGATGGCTCGGGGGAATCACGTCTTGCGCTCACCCACGCTACCGCGCAGTTCCCCGAGGCGCACATCGTCCTTCTCCATGTAATCGAACCATTTGCCGACCACTCGAAAGCGGCGGGATACCAAGGACAGCGAACAAAACAGGTCTTCGAAGAAAGACAGCAGCTGTTAGACGAGATGATGGAACGAGGAGACGAGTACGCAGGGACGTTCTCGACGGAACTCGTCTACGGTCGGCCGGTTCACGTAATTCCGCGATACGTCGAGACACACGGGATCGATGAGATCGTCATCGGCTCACGTGGGCGCGACGGGACTGCCAGGCTCTTGTTAGGGAGCGTCGCAGAGACGGTTGTACGTCGTGTCCCGGTTCCGGTGACGGTCGTCCGGTCGAAGAACGGAGACGACGAAGAGGATGACCAGTCTCCCGAGCACGTGCTCGTTCCATTTGATCGATCCTTCTGTTCGCGCAATGCACTCGAATACGCCTTCGAGCAGTTCCCGGACGCAACGGTGACCGCGCTCTTCGTGAAGTCTCCGTTATTCGAAGCGTACGAGACCATCGAATCAGAAGACGACCTCGACGACATAATCGCTGAAGACGAAGAGGTCGAGGACGAGACTCACAACGTCTTTGAGATGGCACGGCGAATTGCTGGCCGGAATAGACGAACTGTTGAAACCGTAACTGCGGAGGGGGACCCGTCGCGGGGGATTCTCGGGTGGCTCGACGAGAACGACGTCGATCACGTAGTGATCGGGTGTCACGGACGAGACGGAGTCGCCAGATGGGTACTCGGAAGCGTCGCAGAGACCGTCGTTCGCCGTGCAGCCGTTCCCGTTACTGCGATAAAATAACCAATTGAGCTTCCAATATCGGTTGGCATACCGAGCTATAACCAACCGGAATCTGAAGAGAACTGTATAATGGATCTGTGGTCGTCGCGCACCGGCTTTATTCTCGCTGCGACCGGTGCAGCTGTCGGTATCGGGAATATCTGGCGCTTCCCGTCGGTCGTCGGTCGAAACGGCGGGGGTGCGTATCTGATTCCGTTCCTCATCGCCGTGTTCGTCTTCGCAGTGCCGCTCATTATTCTCGAAATCAACAGCGGCCGTCGCACACGCGCCGACATCGTCGCCACGTTCCGTGACGTTCGGCCAGGATTCAGGATCTTTGGGTGGTTCATCGTCGCTATCGTCATTCTGATTCTCAGCTACTATCTCGTCATCACGGGCTGGATTCTCGCGTTCCTGGTATCCGCGATAACCGGAGGAGACATTTCGTTGGGTAGCTTCACCGCGACGTACGCACCGGTACTTTCCTTTACTGTCTCGCTCGGTATCGTTGCAGCCGTACTTTCCCTCGGGGTGCGAGAGGGAATCGAACGATTGACGACTGTTCTCATGCCGCTCGTGTTCGTGATTCTCCTCGGTATGGCGGTCTTCTCGGTGACGCTATCGGGGTTTTCAGAGGGAGTGGCGTTCTTTTTGACACCCGATCTATCTGTGCTCACTGATCCACTCATCTGGAGCGCTGCATTCGGACAGGCCTTCTTCTCGCTATCCGCAGGAATGGGGATTCTCATCACGTATGGAAGTTACGTGGGCGAAGAGATGGACGTTCCCGAGGCCGCGGCTATCATTGCGGTGGCGGACGTGATTGTCGCCGTCTTGGCCGGCATCGTCATCTTCCCTATCGTCTTTACATTTGATCTCGAACCATCGCTCGGCACTGAACTCGCGTTCTCCACGCTTCCTGCAGCGTTCTCGCTTCTTCCCGGTGGCCGAATCGTTGCGGGAGCGTTCTTCGGTCTCCTCTTTGCGGCCGCGATCACGTCAGCTGTCTCAATGATGGAAGTCGGTGTCTCGACCGTTCGGGGTGAAACGCAATTCTCACGGCGACAAGCGACTATCCTTGTCTCCGTCCTCGTTTTCTTCCTCGGGATGCCCTCACTCCTGAGTTACACGCCGTTCCAACTCCAAGTATGGGGGACGCCCTTCCTCGACCTCCTGGACAACTCTGTTGGGACGCTCGGACTGCCAGTCACGGCGCTCGTCATTTCGATCACGTTCGGCTATTTTGCGAGACACGAGGAGGTCCGGGTACCGCGCATCGAGCGATTGACTACCACGTCTACGAAATACCTTCTTCCCCCGGTTCTCGTCGCAATTATCGCCTCACAGCTGTTCCTCGGGTTCGATTTCCCCGGCTGGCATACACTTCCTGGTAGTACGCTGGACCGAGCGCTCGTCTCCGCCGCTATCCTCGTCTGTATCGGTGTTCTGGCCTATCTCCTGCTTCGACTCCAGCGAGCGGCGGCAAAGTGACTACGACGCCTGTTCCAGAGATGGGGTGGTGAGAGTGTTAATGGATCGTCCACACTAAGTAGTCGCCATGGTCACAGAAACTCCGAGCGGGACGCTCCTGGTGCCTGTAGCGAATCCAGAAACAGTCGAGCGATTACTGGACACAGCTATCGATATCGCCTACGGCCAGTCGATGCGAATCGTCCTAGTACATGTTGTCGAGGTCCCGCCGCAGATTCCACTCTCCGCGGGTGACAGTCTTATCGACGACGATGGTGAAGAGGTACGACTCCTCAATGAGGCAGTCGAACAAGCAGCAGACGCTGACGTCGCAGTCGAATCACGGATGCGGTATGCGCGGGACATTGCAACCGGAATCGTAGGTGCAGTCGATGTGCACGACGCTGACGCTCTGCTCGTCGGATGGCGGGGACGACCTCGACGACGCGACATCATATTGGGGAGTTTCCTCGACCGAATTCTCGGTGAAGCACCATGTGACGCCTTCGTCAAACGCATACGCACACCATCGAGAGACATCAGCTCCATCTTAGTTCCAGTCGCAGGTGGCCCACACTGTAAGCTGGCCGTAGAACTCGCCGGTACAATTGCAGCACAGCACGACGCGCCCGTTCATCTTCTTCACGTTACTCACCCCGATGCAGATGACTTGACGCAGGAGGATACCTCAGCACTTCTCCAGAACTACAGTTCTTTACTCAGCGACATGGATGTCAAAGCCGAGTCAACAACACTCCGGAGTGACCACGTTGCGGGTACGATCACAGACGAAACTGCAGACCATGATCTCACTATCCTCGGCGCGACACGCGACCCATTTCTCAAGCGAAAGCTCGTGGGGTCGGTCGCCGAAGGCGTTGGGCGGGCAGCTGCCAGTTCGGTCATTTTGACGCGTAAAGCCCCGAAAGACGAAGACGCCTGATGATACACGGGGACGCTTAGAGCGATGCAACATCAAGCGACTCACTCGCCAGTACTATTGACCACCAAAACGGGAACTTGATCTGCCCGTAGAAGCGCCTCCGTTGTGCTTCCAAGCAGAATGGTCTTGAAGGCGGATCGACCTTTGGCACCCATAACTACGAGATCGATTTCTTGTTCCTCAATGTACCAGAGAAGTTCTTCGTGCGGAATCCCTTCTCGGACTGATGTGACAACGGAGACATCGGGCTCACCTTCTGCTTCGATTGTATCTAGTGCTTCTTCTCCATCTTCTCGAAGGTTTTGCCGGACGGTGTCGGGATCGACAATTGCGTTATCATACCCTGTTCTGGTTTCGATAACGTAGACTGCGTGTAGTTCGGCTCCGTACTGCCGAGCCAGGTCGAGAGCTTGGCGTGTCGCGCGCTGGGCATTATCACTACCATCTGTGGCGACGAGAATCCGATTGTACATCACATCCAGCTACGTGTCCAGGAGCAAAGAAACGGGGGCTAAAACAGGATGCTCAGGAGTGCTCCACCAGTCACAACCGTTCTCCCACCAGAACCTTCACTGATACGTACATTGTAGCCGTTCGCACTCTCTCGAACACTGGCTCAGCATACACATATGATGTCTCACAGTCGTCTCTCTAAGTTTGTCACCCGACAGCAAATCGGGTTAGTTTTGGGACCCTCACTTTTCGCCAGCGTTCTCCTGTTTTCACCGTTTGACATCCTCTCGGCCGCGAATGCAGCGCTCGCAAGCACTCTCTGGATTGCAGTCTGGTGGGTGACAGAAACCATTCCGATCCCAGTGACGAGCCTCCTTCCTATCGTACTCTTCCCCCTGACCGGCGTCGCTGATGCCCCGGCGGCTACGGCACCGTATGCCGACCCGGTGGTGTTTCTGCTACTCGGAGGATTTCTGCTCGCACTTGGAATTGAGCGGTGGGGTCTCCACAGGCGAATCGCACTCACTATCATGAGTCTCGTGGGAACGCGGTCTGACCGGATTCTGCTCGGGTTTATGCTGGCAACTGCCTTCCTCTCGATGTGGATCTCGAATTCCGCGACGGCAATGCTGATGGTACCAATTGGGACCGCAGTCGTCGTCTCGGTCGAGGCTGTTGACGAACAAGAGATGGCTGCGGGTAACGAGGACGATGATATCGTCGCAGGTGTTCGTACCGATCCAGACGAACGTCCTGCTAGCGCCTTTGGACTCGCACTGATGCTTGGGATTGCGTATAGCGCATCAATTGGTGGTGTAGCGACCCTGATCGGTAGTCCTCCGAATGCCGTCTTTGCGGGCGTGGCAGAATCCCGGCTGGACGTACAGGTCAACTTTCTCGACTGGCTCGTCTTCGCCGGGCCGCTTTCCGTCGTGTTTCTGTTCGTCACGTGGGTGCTGCTGGTGAAACTCCTTCAACCGGAGTTTCCACACGACCAAGGTGTTGAAGGCATAATTCGGACACAGCGGGAGAAACTCGGAGCGCTCACGCGTGGTGAGCGACGGGTGCTGGTAATCTTCGTACTCGTCGCAGCTGGATGGCTCCTCCGACCGTTTGTCCTGCAACCGCTGTTCCCGGCAGTAACAGACACTGTCGTTGCCATCGTCGGCGGGGTGCTCTTGTTTGTCGTTCCTGTTGACTACGAAAAGCGTGAGTTCCTTCTTGACTGGAGTGATGCGGCACGCGTACCATGGGGTGTCCTCCTTCTACTTGGAGCGGGATTTTCACTGGCGAACGGGTTTCAGGAAAGTGGACTAGATACGGTCATCGCCCAAGGCTTGGCCGGTATTGCGGGGGTTCCAGTAGTTGTGCTTGTCCTTGTGATCGCTACGGTCGTCGTGTTCCTGACGGAGGTCACGTCAAACACGGCGACGGCAACGGTCTTCATGCCGATCATGATCAGCCTCGGCCTGACCCTCGGTGTGTCGCCGCTCACGCTGATGGCGACCGCTTCGCTCGCGGCCTCGATGGCGTTCATGCTTCCGGTGGCGACACCCCCGAACGCAGTCGTCTTTGGCAGTGGCTACGTAACGATTCCCCAGATGTCGCGTATCGGCCTATGGTTGAACCTGCTCGGCATCGTCGCTATTATCGTGCTCACGTACCTGTGGCTGCCAATCGCCTTCGCATTCGCTGGGTAGAGGTGACGAGTCATTCAGGATTGACGTTCGGCTTCTCACCTCAAGCCCCGCTGAAGCGATCTCATTGAAAATTCAATCGGCAACAGATCATTGAGACTCTAAGGAATATAGAGTGTCAATTCAGACAGACATTCGAGAAATCGAGAATAATGGCATTGAGCCGGTCGAAACACGCCACGGTCTCCTCATGCGTCTACTAATCGAGGAGGTCAAGCAAGCGATCGGGCGGTGGCGGCTGGTTCGATTCACTCATCGGCGCGATGGATATGTAAGTGATTTTCACGACCGGCCGCTTCAATCCGGTGGTTCTGTGCTGGTCTGCGCGCCCTCTCCTGACAGGGGTATCGACGAACGATGTCGATGCAGACGAGACCGCGGCCACTTCCGTTCCACCGATACAATCGAGAAGTGATGTCGGAGACATTAGATCCGCTTTCGACCCGTGCCTGCCGGATGACCCACGCCTACAACACAGGAATCGAAATCACTGAGAAGCTGCGAGCTGGTGACTCCCTGCTATCGAGCGTTGTAGATAGCACAATCCAGACGGAACACCTCAACGATAACTATCCAGAGTGGCATCCTGCTCCACACTCCTTTCTCGGAATGGATCGGCTCCTCATCTACCGAGAGGCCACAGGTGAGAGCTATCGAGCGCTGGCTCGGTACCAAGAACTCGCCGAGCCACTCGGTTTGAAACACATCCCTGATGAATCCGTGTTGTCCCGAACGTGGCGTAAACGCTTCGACGACGGCGTTCGGGAGTTCGTCCAGGTTGCTGCGAACTTCGTTATCAAACAATCTCACGACCGCGAGTTTTCAGCTCCCGCTGTCCGGCCGAAAGCAGAGATCGTCGACGAAGTGGACCTCTCCACTGATGATGAGACGGCTGGGTGTGAATTCTCCGACAAGCAAATCTACCGGACAACTCGACTCGCTCGTGATCACGGCTTCGATGAGTTTGATTCCGATCGCGCTGCGAACGCGACCTACGAAGACACGCAGTTCTTCGAATTGCAGACGTTCATGGGAATGGTCAACTGCGGGACGCCGCAAGGAGCAGCTCGGTTCCGATATCGACACGGATCGGACAGCAGTCCACACGGCGATACCCATCTTAGAACGATCAAACAGTTTGCGCCAGGGGAGCTGATCAATGGATTCGATGCAGTGGCTGATCAGCTGCTCTCGGTAATCGAATCCGAAGCATCGTTCCGTCGACCGGTCACAGTTGCGATCGACATCACGACCGTCCCGTACTATGGCAATGTCGAGGGAATGGTGATGGTCAGCGGACTCAATCATGAAGAGCGAGCGTTCAAATTCGCTACCCTGTCGATTGTTGGGCTGAACATCCCACTCATTCTGGCCGTCGAACCTGTCCGAGAGAGTTCAGCGTGGGACGAGAACCCGCCGAACCAGATTCACAGTGTCGTCCGACGATTAGTGCGGCGAGCTAGGCAGCACGTTCCAATCGAGACAGTACTCTGCGACCGCGAGTTCGACTCGATGCGTGTCTTTCAGACGTTGTCCAATCTCGGTGTGAACTACCTCATCCCGAAGCGAATCACCAGTACGGAGAAGGATGTGATCGAGACGATGGAGAGTGATGGAGAAGACGTAGCCGTCGAATCGGCCTCTGTACACGTTGAGTCGGGAGAGCACTCAATGCAGTTTCTGTACGTCCCGTCGACAAAAGGCGAGGGAACGACTGTCTTCGCCACGAATCTCCGAGTCGGACCGGAGGAAGCCGAGTCGTTCTGTCGGCGGTACAGCCGCCGCTGGCAGATCGAAAACGAGTACAAATCCATCAAGAACGACTTTCTCGCGAAGACATCCTCGAAGGACTACCGCGTGCGCCTGTTCTACTTCGTGTTCGCGGTGCTGCTGTACAATATCTGGCGGCTGACCGACTTTCTGCTGAAAGCGGGTGTCGACAGCGAGATGGAGTACGCGCCGGTCCTAACCGCAGGTGAGTGTGTTGAGATTGTTGTCTCGGCGTTGATCCCGCCTGACTGACGGGCTGAACCCCACTGAGTCCGCAGCTCACCAGTAGCTACGCTGTTAGACATCGCTAGAATGCACGGGTTTTCCCACATCTATCTAACAGATTCGGATTTGAAGGTTCGCTATCGGCGGTTGATCGTAGGGAAATAATCCGAGACGACAGCAATTTGGCCCAGAAATATCTCATCCTCCGAAACTGTGAACTTCCCAGGCCCGACAGTAGTTGAGACTGGCGTTCTCAATGCGTACGAAATGATATTCGAAAGGTTGTTGGTTGAATTAACTATTCAATCTGAATGTAAATCTACTTTCAATTATTCAGCCGTCGATTAACTTTGCCTCCCGAGAACCAAACAATGGCCCTCGAAATTGCCATACCGACACCACAGCCGAGAGCAGTAAAGAGTGTACTACGTAGCGACTCACCAAGCAGAAGGGGTAGACGCTTGGATCTGGTATGTCAAAACTGTGGCGAGCACCACTGGGGGGATGCACCCACGTGGACCTTCCCTCGAAATGACCTCCGGTCTTGACTCAAGAGATCAAGGGTCATACAAATCTTCACAAGATTTTGTTCGGATAGTAATTAGCGATCCGGCTCTGCCAACGTCATGCAGGAGTCAGCTTTCGCAGATTCATACATTTCAGTAGCCCAAGTAAGTGCATTAGGATTAGAATTGATAAGAAAGCAAGAGATGCCGTGATCTTCAAACACGGCAACTCCGGCATAATCATCATCGATGAGCCATAGTCCGAAGGGGTAGGTTGAATCAGAGTGATGGAGTCTAAACGAATCGTCAGATTGGATAGTTGATGTTATATCGGTACAAGTAGTGCGAAGTCGTTTGAGTGCATCACTAGGAATAATGATATCAACTCCGTAAGAGTCAGTTGCAGTGATACAGTCGTAGAATTTCTCAGCGAATAACAGCATAACAGCAGGTGTGACGATCCGAACACGGTTTGTACCATCCACGTATCCAAGGATTTTTTCAAACAGGATGTCCGGTGTTGTTGAAGGGGCCTGATAGGCAGTTGCGCCTATGAGCATGGCTTCGTCAAGCTTTGCGTGAGGTGGCAAGTCGCTTATAACAGGGGAAACAGTCGTGTAATCGTCAAGAGCATCCAAATATGTTGCTTGTGCACGTCGGCAGAGGCAGCCGATGTTGGTCGGCCGCCACTTACCGTCTTCGTAGTAGACTAGACCTGCATCACGAAGTTCACCAAGTCCACGACTAATTGTTGACCGCGAGCACTCCAGTGTATCAACAAGTACTGATTTCGATTTTGGTGAGGAGTTAATAGTATCGAAGAGTTGAGAACGTTTCGAGAGGACTTCTGCCACCTGTCTTGGAGGGGGAGACATCAATATCACGTTTGTAGTGTATAATATTTATGACTTGTGTCGTTTTCTTGATTAAGAATTGATAGACGTTAATCTGATGATTAGTAGTCTCGAAACCTCACTGAGGTGACCCTAGTCTAGTAAAACAATTTTGTAATCGGAATAACAATCTTTGAAATTATGATTATCAGTTGGGGAGGGTTGCTAGTTATTGGGTGAGGTGCCAACAAATGATGATATAGGTGTCCAGTGACATAATTACCACCCCCACCTTGACTTGAATTGGGTTGAAAATGTCCGAGAAAAATGATGTCGGAGACGCAGAAGCCTACCAAGAAGAACTAAGCGAACAGGTAGAGGATGGGGGAGGCTGTGCAGAAACGTGGGCTGCTCTTGCTGAAAATAGAGAGAACAACATCTCTCGCCGGTCGGTTCTTCGTGGAGTTGGAGGAACAGCTGGTGTTGCTTTAGCGAATACTGTGGGGATCCTCTCTCCTGTGGAAGCCTCTGAAGGAAAATCTCAAGAGACACTAGAGATCGTTGAAGCCAGTAAGGGATTTCAGGCAATTCGGGGTCAGATTCAGTCGATTTTAGAGAAGGACGACGCCGTTTCCAATAAAAACAAAGGGGACTATTTCACTTCTCGTAAAGTACAGAAGCCTGACGCAGAGGAAGTATCCTTCCTGATCTCAAGTCACACTGGCTCTTTCCAAAATGAAGAGCTAGATGTCGACATATCAGTGGAGATTTCTGCTATGGTTGACGAAAAAAAAAGGTAAAGCAAGTTAAAGGACTCATCAAACGTAAAGGCGCAGACGAAAAGAAGTATACTTCTATCGCTCACGATTCGTCTGGTCTAGAGCAAGAGAGTGTTACATTCCCAGGAGAGGATTCATCAAAAAACATTGGGATATTTTCGAACCAAGTTCAGTGTATTCCTTGTAATTATCCTCAATGCGAGTCTACGTGTGTGGCCGTCTGGGATACGATCTGCAATAATAAGGCCAAAGAGGAGCTCTGTAGTAATAGTTATACTACCTACGCTGCTTGTCTGATCATTGGCGCCTATGCAAGCGGTCCATATGCTGCAGCGGCTTGTGGTCTTTTCTTGGCCGCAATCTGTGAAGGGGACATTAGTTGCTTCGACACACCTGAGGCGATGTGTGACGAAGTGGAATCAGCATGTGGTGACGGCGCGTGGGTCAACTAGAATAGCATAAATCCAGATTATAGAATTTTCTTAACACCACTGATTAGTCACAATATTTATAAAGAAACCAGAGGTCGTTATGATATGATCAAGTCCAAATGGGCACAAGGTGTTTTGGCACTCACACTTGGTTCTATCAGCGGATTTTACTTCAGTAATGCAACTCAAGAGATGTGGTTCGGTGGTCTCATTGGGATTGTCGTTGGTGTCTCTGTTTTCGGATTTCTTTCATTTTCCGATTTATTATTTCCTCATCAGAATCTAAATTGGTGGCATTCTCTATTATCGTTCTTACTCTTAACCGTGATTAGCACCCCACGGGCTACCAGCGTAATCAAGACGACTTCTCTCTATGGGACCATTCTTTTCCTGGCAGGGGTACTGATCTCAGGAGTTACTATTGGGATTGGTATAGACCGTAACTTCGCTAACGAAAGAGTGGATGAGTAAAATCCGAATTTGTTCTTAGTAGTTAGATGGATTCTTGAACGTGTCGTGACCAGTATTTTGTAGTGGTTGCGAGTTGTGACTCACAACGCAGTGTCTTTCGACGGATCGCACAACAGTCATACACTGAGTGGCCAGCGTATAATTCGACACCACTGTACGACCGGAGTTCACTTGGTGGCCTCGAAGAAGACATCTGGGCCGTTGCCTCCACTTGGTTCGACAACCAGGCTCACAACTCCGCCGACGAGTTTGCGTCCCATTACCCAGTAGCGTATTTCCAGTTTCGACCACACGACCGGTATTCTGGGGCCACTCAGTACGAGATGGCTCAACTGTTCCGATTGTTTCTGCTCAAAGAACTTCACGGCTGGACCCACGAAACGCCACTTCTCACATACCTCAGCCACCACCCTGACCTCGGTGAGCAACTGGGCTTGGAGAACGTCCCGGACCAGTCGACGCTGTGGCGTACATGGCACGAACGGTTCACTGCGGATCTTCGTGAGACAATTGAGGCAGCCGCCCGGACGATTCTGATCAAAGCTGAGGACGCGGGTGTGACTGTCCCTCGTGAACCAGAACGGAAGTTTCCATCTCACGGTGACGACGAGGAACCAGCCCCAGACGATCAAGCTATCCTCAACGAAGCGGGATCGATTACCGACCACATCAGCCGCATTGTCTTCCCAGCCTTCTCACTGAAGCGGGACAACGGCTGTGAAATCCATGAAAACGCGTATTGGGACTTACAAACGCATCTCGGCCTACGGGAGCGGTTGGCTGCTAACGAAGGAGCTCGCAGTTTCGTCTATGAATCGACCCGGGACCGGACACCGCTGGGTCACGCTCATCGCGAGCACATCCGCGACCTCTCTATTGAACAGATTCGGGAGATGTACCGGCGAGCAGTGAATCGATTACTGGATGAAGTCGCAGAGACGAAAGAGTTCTTCCGAGCTGGGATCGTCGCTATCGATATTACGGAAGCCGACCCGTTTACTGGGGATCGGACGGGTCACGAGGACGAAATCATCGGCACGAAGGAGAAAACCGACGAGTACGCCTATCAGTGGGCCACTGTTCAACTGGTCGGCAATGCGGTTCCAATCGTATTGGATGCACGGCCTGTACGAAAAGGCGAATCACGGAAAGAGATAGTTGAGGATCTGCTGGATTCAGCCCAAGACGCCGTTCACGTCGATAACGTACTGATGGATCGAGAGTTCGACAGCCAGCACATTCTGGAGATGCTCAGCCAACGAGGGCTTTCGTATGTCGTGCCGAAACGAATGCAGACCAGCGAGAAAGCCCAGGCCAAACGCCTGCTCCAGCGGGGTCAAGACCGATACGAGACCGACCGGAAACTCCATCTCGGGAAAAACGAGTGGCACGAGACAACGCTGATCTATCGACGAAAGGAGGACTCTGAGCATAATGATCACCGGCAGTACTCGGTGTTCATGTCGAATCATGGGGGTAGTTTCCTCACCGAGTACGGCTATCGCTGGGAGATCGAGAGCGGATACAAATCGATCAAGCGGTTCATGGCTGCGACGACGTCGAAAGATTTCGGGCTGCGATTCTTCTATTTCGCGTTTGCGTGCCTGCTGTACTCAATTTGGCGAGCTGTCGACCTGCTGGTTCAGGTCGAATTGACTGGTGAGTACGAGCATTCGCCGATTGTGACGGCTGATAATACGCTGACGCTGTTGAAGAAGGAAACTGGAATCGGGTAGAGAGGAGACTCAATCTGGGATAGCACGATGTTTGAGTGGCTACACTACAGAAAGCAATCGGAGTTCGGTGATATAGTCAGTAGTACATCAATAACGGGTGATTGAGAGCTAATCTGAAGCTGTTCTTGGTCACTTAATCGTCCGAATATATGCATTACAGCCCCGCTAAATCCGCTGTAGTCTCAACTTCACGTGAACTGGCGTCTGATGCGCTGAAATCACCCCAAACGGTGGAATTCTGGGTTTCAGTTTAGGTTTGTATTATCGTAGTAAGCACCACCAGTTTTACCCGCACCCACGCTGTACGGGAAGCATGAATCGTCTTCCGCCTGCATACGACGCTACTCCCCGGGATGACGCCCTCGAAGCAGCCATCGACAAACGATTAGTCGATAAAACGATTAGTCGATATCGACTCCGGGCGCTACCGAACCAACGTCGCCAGCGTCCTCCGAAAGTTTGCAGCGTGGAGTCGCGACCAGCATGGCATCACGAGTCCAGAGATTATTGACGACGACCTCTGTCGGCAATACGCTCGTGACCTCGCCCGGACCGAGGACCGAGACGCAATCTCCCCAGAAACAGCCCGCCGCTACTTCGCCTATCTGCGCTCGTTCCTCACCTAGGCTGTCTACGAGGGTCTGATCCAGACAAACCCAGCAAAGACCAACCACGCCGAAGACCCGCTTCCAACCGACGAGACAGAGAGTGACCAACAGTACTGGACGACACGCGACCGCGACGCCATCTGTGCGACTGCCACTACCCGCGTTGACGAAGCTGACGAGAGCGAGGATATCGACCGGACAGCATTCTTCTTTAGTTAATACTCAAAACAATACTATCAGAGCGTGATTTTCAGTAATATATTGAGGGAGATTGGTCTATCTGGTGTTATAATGAACGTTAAATCTGTATCATTTTATGTAATTGAGTGTTGAAGTTACCATGTAGCAGAAACAAAAGTATATCGTAAAAAATACCAAATAAAAAATCACTACGTCCACAATTGTAGAAGCACTATACTGTCGCTGCCATAGAGTGGATAATCTTAGAGTGATAATCCATGTGATAGCTGTAGTGACTATTATAACTAAAATTTTTATTGATGAATATTCAAACCGGGTTGTATCAGTCCACACCTCTTTGAATGTGGAAATTATGTTGGGCATAGTTATTGATTAGTACTGAACATCATAAAATGCATCTTAGCTGAAGAGTTATACTTTTGTCACTCTAATTTTTTGATGTTAGAATGATGGTGGTACGGCATGCATTCCTTCCTCTTTGCTATACAGCGTCATCTCATCCGTATCGTATTCTTTCCAACCTCCGGTGACATAACAGTACGTGTACGGAGTATCTCCGAAATCCACTTCTTCAAATACTAGGCTAATATCATCTTCTTCACTTACAAGCGCGAGTGCAGCACCACTGATCATAATGGCTGCAGTGATGCCTGTACTGGTCGCCCAAGAGGCTAATATAGCGGCAACGGTTGTCCAACCTAAGTTGTTCACTGACTGCTTGAAATCAACACTCAATTTGGCTTTATTATGATTATCATGGCCATGTAGTTCATCGCAATCCCCGACCTCATCAATGTCTTTGTGTACTCGGTTAATTGCTTCAACTGAATCCTCAATTCCTTGTGGAGAAATTGTATTCGGTTCCCCTAGATAAGATATTTCCCCCGATTCGTTATTTATTTTTACCTCTTTCACCTTAGTAATAACATCATTTGTCTCTTTCTCTTTCTCTTTCTTTTCTACAGTAACAGTATAAATTGTTATTTTCTCACCTTTCTCATTTTCTTTTTCTTCTTCTTCAATATCCTTAGCTATTATTTCATATTCTACTTCTTTAGAACTATATTGTTCTGATTCCTGCTCATCGTTATCATCGCTAGACTTTGCAGATGCAACCCCGGTTAATCCAGTCATGGACACAAGAGTTGCACCACTAATTCGTAGTACCTCACGCCTATTTGATGAAGTATGCTTGTTGGAGGGCATACAAATATCAATTAGATTTGATCTCATAAAGAGATACTTATTCTGACATATAGTAATATATTATTGTGATATTTTGAGTGTTGGTGTTGTCCTCTCTTTATAAAAGAGTTATAATCAATTCAATATTTCAATAGATTATTCTATTCTTCTTCTTATCCTACTTAATGGCTCTAGTGGATTACGTGGCAGTTCTAGCTTCAATCTTTAAACTGGGCACGTGAAGCGAGAATCCGCAGATTCCCATTCGTCTTTAGCTAAACTCAAACCCCGGCTGCGTAGCGGTAGCGAGCTTCTCTTGAGGTATCGGTCGTTGCTGGTGAATCTTCGGTGTATCCTTGATCAGCGATCCAGCAACGGTGGTGGCGAGTAGCCGAGGTACTCACCGAGTTCGTGGAGGATGAGTTGGGCGTGCGACTGGAAGGTCGCCACCCAGCGTTCCGGCGGAAACACAATCTCATCAGCATCTTGCTCGGTGACCAGATCCAACAGATCACGGCTCACCAGCAGTGACAGCAACGCCGCATACAGCAGAACTTTCACGATATACGCCTTGCCTGTGTCGCACTCATCTGGATTGTACTGCGTCTTCATCTCACAAACCAGTAGTTCTACCCCAACCGACACCAGTAGATCGTTGCTGAATCTGCTGGCAGAAACTCGTCTCTCGGCAGATTCGTGATATAGTGATGGTAGTCGTCGGGGTCCTTGTCACGGACGCCGACGACGGGGAATGTCTTGCTGCATACGTCTTTAGCTAACACCACTGATAATATTCGGGATAAAACCATAACTTAAGGTATTTATTGGATCGAATCCGTCAGCCGAGACGCTGTACCTTGTGAAAACTGCGGATACGGAATAATCCAAAGTGGTGTTTGCGGCGTGTTGATGAGGTCTACGGACCGGATTCGGTCGAAAATCGCGGTCTAACAGTATTACCGTGAGTATTATCTAAAGACGAATGGACCGGACAGCGGCGTACCGCGATCAAGCACTTGTCTTCCTCCTCGCCTATTCTGGTGCTCGCAGCGCGGAACTCGTCGCCGTCTCCGACGATGAAGACCGCAACGGCCTCCGATGGCGACACGTCGATCTCGACGCCGGCACGATGCAGGTATTCGGCAAGAACCGCACTCGTCAGTCCGCGCCAATCCTCGACGATGCTATCCGTCCACTCCGACGCTGGAAGCAACTTCGAGAGCCTTCTGACGACGAGGCTGTGTTCCCCAGACTCGACAACGCTGCGAAAGCGTTGGAACCGACGCCGTCGATCACAACGCAGTCAGCACGAAATATCCTCGCTGACCTCTGTGAGTGGTCCGACTATGTGTTCGAAGAACCGCTGAAACCACACGGTGCTCGCCGTGGCCTCGGTCGGGAAATCTATCGCGAGAATCCACAGCTTGCACGGGACGTACTCCGTCACAAGTCTATCGAGACAACCCACGAGGGTTACGCACAGGAGGCGGCAAAGCGGACACGTGATGAAGCGAACGATATCATCAACGGTGGATCGGTTGCTGACCCCTCCTCATAAGAGAGGATACAGACGACACCAGCGTGTCATAGAAACGTTCGCAATCCTGTTGCAGTCATCGGTGAACGATTGGTACAGGGAAGCCTACCAGTCCGATCTGTACGATCTATAGCCCGCTCCGCGAGAGAGACAGCCTGATAAGGTGGTTCTGACATCAGTTGGAGATAGCGAGTCCACTGATATATTGACGAACGATTACTTTTTGATGACTCGGTATTTTTTACTCGAGTACGCTAGAGCTGCCTTGGTCAAGCGGATCTTCGATATCACCAATGATCGTTTCCAGCAGGTCAGTGACGGTCACCAGTCCAATAACCTCGCCGTCTTCGATGATGAGAGCCATCTCTTGTCGCTCTGCCTGGAACTGATCGATCGCGTCGCTCACATCGGTATCGGGCGAAAGCGTCATCGTCGGTGCCGCCAGTTCAGTGAACGCACCGTTGCCACTAGCGAGTTCCTCGCGATGGCTGAACAGAGCTGGACTGTAGACGATCCCATAGAATTCAGTCAAATCTTCACCGATTAGTGGATACCGTGTGTGAGGGTGCTCTTCGAGCTTTTCGAAGTTCGACTCGGCTGAATCCTCAGTTGATATGGCTACGATTTCTTCGGTGGGAATCATGACCTCTCTCACTGACTGTTCCCCAATCGTCAATGCGTTCATGATCTCTTCACGCCGATCTGCGGGCAATTCACCTTCCTCGAGTACCGATCCAAGCCGGTTCCGAAGGTCAGCGCGGGTTTCGACGACTTCTTTCTCGGTTTCTGTCCATGCCTGAGTCATCTCGATGCCGAACAGGCCCAGTGTTCCCTTTGCAACCGAATCACCGACCCAGATGGCTGGAGCGAGTATCTTGGCAAACCAGTACAGCGGCCGTGACCCATACTTGGCGACCTGTTTGGAGCGTTCGACACCAAGGTAGGTCGGCGTCTGTTCCCCGTGCGTGAGGTGGACTAAGTTGATAATAAGAAAGCCGAGTAACGAGCCAGCCCCGACCGATGCGAACGTGGTGTTTTCGAACACCGGTTCAATCAGAGCCGCTAGTCCAGGTTCGGCGATAATCCCTAATGCGATACTCGTTGCGGAGATCCAGACCTGACAAGTGGTTAGATAAAACTCCAGATCAGTAGTCATTTGCCAAGCAAGCTCAAGCCCAGGCGTATCGAACTCCGATTTGGAATACTGTCTGACACGAGTCAGCGCGAACTCGATCGCGACAAAATACGCGTTCACCCCGATGAGAATGATACCACCGAGAATCCGTAATCCAATCTCAAGCGGCTCCATCATCCGGCCGTACCAACACCAGACAGAAAATAGTGCGCAGTTCAAGATCAGTAAACATACTCTCTGGGCGGCTGTTTCAATCCGGAGTTTGGCGAAACCAGTCCCCACGATTGTTTCTATGATCGCTTCAACGATGCCATCCGGCCACTCCGGAGCTGGAAGCAACTCCGTGGTTCCGATACAGACGAAGCTGTGTTCCCCAGTCTTGATAACGCGGCGAAGACATTGGAGCCGACACTGTCAATTACAACGCAGTCGGCCCGGGACATCTTGGGAGATTTATATGAGTGCCATGACTACGAGTCTGAAAACCCACTGAATTCACACGGCGCTCGCTGGCATTGTGATGATCATCGGTGGGATTGGTCAACACTATTTATCATCTATCTTATACTGATACGGCGGGTGAGGTGTACAAGCAGTACGGTTCTAATAATACAATACTGTTGTGGTGAATACACCAAAGTGGAAACCATGGGGCTACCCATAAACTATTGTGCCGTAGCGTGAGGTGAATGGATCCAATCACACTATTGAGTGCCGTCGATCCGGTATTGGCGACATTCCTACCTCCGGAACTCGCGAGCCGTATGCAGTTCGGATGGACGATCTCCGTTCACATCATCTTCGCGTCCCTTTCGATCGGGCTCGCACCGTTTATCATCTACTTTACCTGGAAAGACGTGCGGACGAACGAGCAGCGGTATGCGCGATTGCGCTCGTTCTGGGTGAAGGTTTTCGCCGCCGGTTTCGTGATGGGTACAGTCACCGGGATTCCGATGAGCTTCCAGTTCGGCACAAACTTCCCACAGTTTGCCGAGGTGGCCGGTGAACTGATCGGCGGCCCGCTAGCCTTCGAAGCGAAGATGGCGTTCTTTTTAGAGGCCGTCTTCCTCGGCGTGTTGCTGTACGGCCGCGACCGCGTCAAAGATCGGACATATATCATCTCGTCGGTACTCGTCGGCTTCGGTGCCTGGCTGTCGGGGTTCTGGATTTTGATCGTCAACGCTTGGATGCAGACCCCACGGGGCTACGAGATGGTCACCCGCAACGGGATGGAAATCGCCAAACTAACCGACCCGTTCGCCGCGTTCTTCACCCCGCGAATGCCCTGGATGTACGTCCATATGATGAACGCGTCGGTGATCTCGGTCGCACTGCTGGTCGCGGGCGTCTCGGCGTACATCGTCTGGAAAAAGCCCGACGCTGAAGCCTGGAACACCGCACTCAAGCTGGCTGTCGTACTCCTGATCGTCTCCGCACCGTTCCAGGCGGTCCACGGCGACGCCTATGGCCGCCACGTCGAGGACACCCAGCCACAGAAGTTTGCCGCGATGGAGGCACACTACGAGACGGGGCAGGCCGACCTACACCTGCTCGCGTTTCCGAAGTCACCTGAGGCACTCACCGACCCGCGCGCCGAGAATCTCGTCACCGTGAGCCTTCCCGCAGTCGGGTCATTCCTCGCCAGTGGCGGGGACTTCGACGCCGAGGTCATCGGACTGAACGAGTACGAGGAGAACCCCCCCGTAGCACTCGTGTTCTGGTCGTTCCGTTTCATGGTCGGGCTCGGGTTCCTGTTCATCGGGCTCGCGCTCTGGGGCGGGTTCCTCATGTACCGAGGCCGGTTGGCCGACAGCACACGCTACCTGCAAGCGATGATCGCTGCATCGCCGTTCGGCTACGCTGCGTTGCTCACCGGCTGGTACGTCACTGAGATCGGCCGGCAGCCGTGGGTCATCCAGGGCGAGCTCAAAACGAGCGAGGCGGTGTCATCGACGCTCACCGGGGCCGAGGCGACACTGACCCTAGGCGGGTTCGTCGTGCTCTACGTCGGGCTGATGCTGACTGCGCTGTACATCCTGAAGTGGCTGGTCCGGGAGGAACTCCGGTCACTCGGCATCCGAGAGTCGAGTGGCGGCCGCTGGCACGGCCCGATTCCGTGGGTGAGTAGCGATGACTGACCCGCTGTTGCCCGTCGACGCCTACCTCGTCGAATCGCTGCCAGAGATCTGGTTCGGCGCCGTGCTGTTCGCGTTGGGGATGTACGTCGTCCTCGACGGGTTCGACTTCGGTATCGGGATGCTTTACGCGACCCGGACGGACGAACGCGAGCGGGAGACGTTCCTGGCGGCGTTCGGACCGGTCTGGGACGCGAACGAGGTGTGGGTCGTCGCCTTCGGGACGATGCTGCTAGCGGCGTTCCCGCGCGTGTACTCGCGCCTCCTGGCGGACAACTATCTGCTCGCGCTCGGGTTCGTCGTCGCGTTGGTGTTCCGCGGCCTCGGTCCGGAGCTCCGCGAGCAACGCGACGACGAGCGCTGGAAGCGCTACACTGACTACGCGTTCATCGGCGGGAGCGTGTTCACGCCGCTCTTGTTGGGGATGCTCGCGGGTCGCTGGCTGTTCGGCGGGGCGACGCTACCAGTGGCGTTGACTGGCGTCGGCCTAGTCGCCGTCTCGATAGTCACGGGGGCGGCGTTCCTCGCAGCCAAGACCGAGCCCGGTCTGGCATCGGAACTGCGAGCGTACGGCATCGGTGCGACACTGGCGTACCTTGGCGGTGTGGTCGTGCTGCTGGGAACCGTCGTCGTGACCGATGCGGGCGGTGCTGCCGACGCGGTGCTCTCGCTGCCCGTCGCTGCAGTCGTCGCTCTCTCGGTCGCTGTCGGGCTAGGCGGGAGCGTACTGGCCAGACGTGATCGGTACCAAGCCTGGCTCGCGAGCGCGCTGGCGCTGCCCACACTATTGACGATCTTAGTCGCAATTCTGCTGTACCCGACGATTTATCCACCAACCGGGCTGCTGGTTAGGGAAGCGGTCGTGTCGCCACTAGCGCTGAACCTCGTGACCGTCCTCGGGTTTCCGGTCCTGCTGCTGGTACTGTGGTACTTCAAGTTCCTCTACGGCGTGTTTAGCGGCCCTATCGAGGGAGAGGGCTACGGGGGGTAACCCCACCAACCTCTCGTCGTTCCCTTCTCCGCTCAGTACTGGTGGCTCTCCGATCGGCGATGTGTGCGATATGATAGAATCACATCCTCGCGATAGTGTATCTCTCTCGGCGTCACACATCACCAGTGCCGGCAACTGGAACGCGACGGAGCGTATCGGCTTCGGACTTCCGAGGACTGCATTGTCTCGCAGTTTGTCGAGCAGACACTCTAGCTGGGGCCATCGAAGGAAGGGAGTTCCATATGCATTGAGAACGCCGGTCTCAACTTCTGAAATTATGCGATGGCACTGGACTGGCGATGCTGATAATCGCCAAAGCCCAGCAGTGGAAAAAAGAGGACACCAAGGAAGGTGAGTCCCAGTCCAAAGCCGATGCCTCTCCCGAACGCTCGAGCCACTCCAGCATGAATCTTGTACAGTGCGTAGAGATTTACTATCGGAATAAATATGAGAAGTAACCACCACCATGCATTCTCCCCGATCCGAAGCATAATATAAAGATTATAGATCGGAATGATTGCCTTCCACCCTGCGTGACCAGCTTTTTTGAATACCATCCACATCCCGGCAATCTGGATGCCAGCAATCAACAGGTTGAACAAAGGGAGCACAATACCACCGGCGTCACTGCTTTGGAGGGGGGTGATTAACACCTCAAAGGGGACCATACCGGTAGTGGTTTACTGATTTAATAAAAAAGTGGTGAATCTGATAGGCGTGATTGAATCTGTTTCTATCAGATGATCGTATTGACTAATAAAGAGACTACTCCGGCGCAACGACATCCTCACACATTGGACACTCGGCCCAGATACCCTCCGTGCCATCGTCTTTCTCGTATTCAACCAGCAGCCACGGAGTTGTGATACGCTCGTCGCAGTTTGGACAGCGACCGAGACTTTGCGTGTCATCAGGCATGGAACGGGGATGGAAGGAGCGTGTGACAGTATTCCCTTCACGCAAAAATTGCCTACCCTCGGACATAAGCGTTTAGCCACTGTCTCGCGCTAATTAACAGAACCGTGTGCTCTGCCGTCGCGGTCACACTCACCTAAAACCGCTTAGCAGTATAATAGAGAGTCCTACTCGCCTGCTTCGTCTTCTCCTGGCTGGATATCTCGAAGCCGACCACTGATCTCCTGCTCGTGCTCTTCGAGGAGCTCGTAGAACTCTGCAATCGTCTCCGCAGCAGTTTCGCCCTTCGACTTGATCGTGACTCTGTCTTGATCTCGGGTGTCAGTTCCTCGATCCAACCGTGCTTCCATACTGCACCCAAAGTCCGTTCGTTCAACCTTCTCCACTGTGTCGTGAGCCGCGTCTGGATCTGAGTCTTGTTCTGTTGACATGGGTCTTCTCAGGACGCTCTCACTGGAACGCCCCTCGCCCGGTTGGGGCACACAAAACAGCCGTCAATCGCTGCTCTCGAACGCACCCAGACTGGCCTGTTCAGTCGGGACAGACGTCGTGACCGGCGGCGTCCGGTCACCCGAATCCGTCTCTGTCTGCTGTTCTGAGCCGGACTGGCTCCCTCCTTCGACCGTGTTCTCGAAGGCGTCGGTCATCCACCCGTGAAGATTCTCGACCTCCTCGTCGTCTAGCTCGCGAACGCTTCCACCCATCGGAGAGTAGGAGGTTTCCCACGCCTGTTGGAACTCGACAGTCAGCGAGTTACCTTGCACGATGTAGGCATCCAGATTCAGGAAACAGCAGTTCAGCGCGCTCATGCGGGCACACAGTGGGTCCTTGTCTTGCCCGACAAACAGCGCGTCTGGCTGGTTCCGACCGGCAGTCAAGAGCATTCGACCGCTCCCGCAGGCTGGGTCAAGCACCGTCTGTCGGTCGTCGGTATCGTTCTCGTCGACGACACCAGCAATCTCGACCATCATCTCGCAAACAGAGTGAGGCGTGAAGTGTTGGCCGAACGCATCGCTGGACATCCCAGACTCCTCGTAGACCGCTCCAAGAACGTCAGCATCCGTGGCTGCCATCCGCTCTTGCAGCTGGCCGAACGCTTTTGAGAAGAGGTCGACTGACCGCTGCCCGTGGGGTGGTCCATGTCGCTACGCTCTCGATAGTCGTCGACGATCTCCAGGTACGGATCGTCCCGCCGTTGGAGTGCATAGAGCATGAGGTTAATCCGGTCTCGGAAGACCGTGTGGGCGCTGTGCCCACGCTGGCGAATCTGTGCAAGCGTTTCAATGATTTCGTCGACGTCGATCTGTGGCGAAGCCATTCTCTCTCAGCTACCAGAGAGGCACAAAATCCGGCCACCCGACAGTCAGGAGTCTGGTCACTCTGACCGTAGCGTTCTCTGGTCAGTCCACATAATGCATGGAATTTATCTGTACTTAGATCATAACTCTATGTGAGATGGTAACATAGGTTTTGACCAGACCTCCGACAGCGGAGAAGCAGGAGACAACTGGGCCTCTGATAAACAGGAGATCTCTGCTCTCGTTGAGGATTTTATAACTACGGACGCAGTTCCTTCTGAGGTGCAAAATAGGGCTGCGAGACTGCACAATTCTCAGCCTGTCATAGAATACGTCTCATACCCTCTACGTCGTGATTCGAACAGCTTCAGCTCACGTCTGAGTGAGTGAAATACTCCATTTCAAAAGCTATCCACACGAATCTGCTCGAAATCTTCCGGCTGAGAACCATTGTATGACAGGCTCCAATTCTGGCAAGTCATCAGCACTCAAAATAATTCTCAAATCACTGGATTAATTGCGTGATAGTGACATAGATGGGTACCCCGCTTCTCTGGGAGTAACGAGTGTTCTGACAGACTGTCGGAATCTAGGAGTGAACAGCAGGGGTTGAGCGGGCACAGCAGTTGCAAGCCATGAACGCAGCGAGTTGGGTTTCCACCCAAAGGATGCTTCTGTGAACGTACTAAGAAGTGCTACAGAATCGGTGAGATGCCGTCCCCAAACCATAAGCGGTGGGGAATCAGCATGGCTCCCACGGTGATGACACGGATTCCGATGGGGCCTGCTTGAGCGGACCATTGATCTAGAGATGGAAGGAAACGCGAGTTCCTCCGGTATGCTGCCGGCTCCTCTTGAATGTGTGTTGGAATCTCAAATGACTCACTTGGCCGAAATCCGATCGGCTGATTCCACGTTCTTCAGGACGTCAAGAAGATCAATTGCGCTCAGTCCACGTTTCCGCGCCCGACAGTGTAGACGCGATGATTAGTATCAGATAACATTAATGAGTCTCGTCCGTCGATGACGACTGAGCCCGCTGGTCGGCCCATCGAGTCCCAGTCTAGCGCCTCGAAGTCGTCGTGCGGTGTGACCATGACGATAGCATCGTAGTCCCGCTCTGACGCCCGAGAAAGTGGTAGCTGCTCTAGGTCGAACTCGGCGGTATCGTCGAGAAGCGGGTCGATCCCGTCGACGTCGGCCCCGGCCGCTGACAGCCTCTCTGCGATTGGACGGGCAGGCGATGTCTGCGTTTCCTCCACACCGGGGCGATAGGTCAGCCCAAGCACAAGGACGCTGGCCGCGGCCAGTTCCACGCCGTCGGCGGCCAGTTCCCCGCGGAGTTTCCGGATGGTAAACGCTGGCATTGAATTATTGACCTCGCGTGCGGTCTCGAGCAGTGGCGTCTCAGTGTCAAACGGTTCGATGAGAAAGTGGGGATAGACCGGGATGCAGTGGCCACCAACCCCTGGTCCAGGGTCGTGGATATCACAGAACGGTTGCGTGTTGGCAGCCTCAATTGCTGCCCGAACATCGACACCAAGCTCGTCGGTAAAAGTCGCTAGCTCGTTTGCCAGCGCGATGTTGACATCACGGTACAACCCTTCAAACAGCTTGACACATTCGGCAGTGGTAGCGTCGGCGACAGCGATAACACCGCTGTCGTTGATACTGGCGTAGATGCACTCTGCCAGTCGGGTGCTCTCATCGTCGACACCACCAACGACCTTCGGGTACGCGCCGCGGATGTCCTGAATAGCGCGTCCACTCGCGGTCCGCTCGGGACAGAATGCGACACCGAACGCATCAGTCTCTAAGCCGGCTGCCGTAGCGATGCCGGGCCAGACGCGGTCAGCAGTCGTCCGTGGTGGAACGGTACACTCTACGATGACGAGATCGCCGGGCGCGACGCCCTCCGCAACCCCATCGATAGCAGCGTCAAGCATCGAGAGATCGGGCTCAGACGTGTCAGTGAGCGGTGTCGGCACGATGACTACGTGAACGGTCGCTGCAGCCGCCGCAGCGGCCGGGTCAGACGTCGCACGAAGGTCCCCGGCGGCGACACAGTCTGCCACTAAATCGGACAGTCCCGGTTCGCGCCGGACGTGGCAGTTGCCAGCATTGACAGTTTCAACGACTTCCGGATCGATGTCGACACCGATGACAGCGCCACAGACATCGGCAAATACAGCAGCTAGCGGGAGCCCCATCTTGCCGAGTCCATACACTGCCACCGGGAGGGTTCCGTTTTCAAACGCGGCTTGAACCTGCTCGGCAGTGGCGTCGTTCCCGTAAACGCCACCTACTGACTCAGTCTGTCTGTGCATTGGTGGTGAACTCCCCTTCCGAAGATCCCGCGTCGAACGCTTTTCGGTCAATCGTCTGTGCTAACTCAACGGCTCGGATTCCGTCCTCACCTGTAACACGCGGCTGGCTGTTTGTCTGTACAGCATCAAGGAAGGACTCGAGTTCGCGCTTGAGTGGCTCACCGGTGCGTACTGCCGGTTTCTCGACGATACTCTCATGACGGTACCGAACCTCGTTGTCCGTCGCAACGTACTCCGGAACTGACTGGCGATGGACTTCCAGCGACTGATCAATGAAGTCAGCGGTCACGTAACAGGAATCCGCGGTGATTTTGAACTGACGGATCTTCTTTTCTGTGACCCTGCTCGCCGTCAGCGAGCCAATGACCCCAGAGGCAAACTCTAACGTTGCTGTCGCGTATCGGCCCTGTGCAGCGCCGCTGACCTGAATATCTGACACCGAAGACGGCAGGAGATGACAGATCAGATCGATATCGTGTATCATGAGGTCAGTGACTGCCGAGTCCTCGACGGTGCGATCGACTGACGGCCCTAGCCGTTTGGCCGACACAGAAATAACATCGATATCTTCGAGGATCCCCTCCAAGACCTCTGTCACAGGGTTGAACCGCTCTATATGGCCTACCTGAAGGGTCACGTCCTCGGCATCCGCAGCTTCGATGAGGTCGCGTCCTGTCGCAGCCTTCATGACCAACGGCTTTTCGATCAACATCCCAGTCCCAGCGTCAATACACTGGCGAGCAACCTCGGCGTGGTACCGCGTTGGGACGGCGATTGAGACCGCATCAGCTTGCTTGCACAGATCCGCGCTGTCACAGGCCCGGACCCCATTTTCGTCAGCGATCTGCTTTGCTCGATCCGCGTTGGCGTCGGCAACGCCGATCAGCGTCGCTCCGGACAGTTCGTTGTAGACTCGGGCGTGGTGTCGACCCATTGCTCCGACGCCAACAACACCGACATCGAGCGTCTCACCCATACGTCTGGACCACCTCCGCCACTCGTTCGATATCACGTTGATCCAGCGCCGGATGTACCGGAAGTGAGCATACTTCCGCAGCTGCGCGCTTCGCTTCGGGTGTGTCGGCAGTAACACCGCTGTACGCCTCTTGTTCGTTGATCGGGGTCGGGTAATAAACACCGTGTCCGATATCGTGTGCGGTGAGCTGGTCGATCAATCCATCCCGATCCTGACAGCGAACAGTGTACTGATTGTAGGCGTGCCGGCGATCGGACGGTTCGACAGGAGTCGTCAGGTCAGTTGCCGAGAGCGCGTCAGTCAGTATCGCCGCGTACTCACGCCGGGTCGCAACGTACTCTGGAAGGCATTCTAGTTGTGCCAAGCCGATAGCGGCGGCGATACTCGTCATCCGGAAATTATGCCCTACATCGGTGTAGCCCTCGTCGCCACGACCGTGGTTGACGAACCGCTCGGTCCGAGCCGCGACCACAGGATCGTCGGTGACAACCATCCCACCCTCGCCAGTAGTCATATTCTTTGTTGGATAAAAAGAGAAACAGGCCACATCGCCGAGACTACCGACCGGCTCGCCGTCGACGGCCGCTCCATGGGCCTGTGCCGCGTCCTCCACCAGCGGGATGTCATGCTCGTCAGCGATCTTTCGCAATCTAGTCATGTCGGCAGGCAATCCGTAGAGATGAACAGCGATGATAGCGTCGACGGCTCCATCGTGGGCCGCAATAGCCTGTTCAACGCTGTTGGGGTCTAAGGTGTACGTTGTCGGATCGATGTCGGCAAATATCGGCTCCGCACCGGCGAGGCGAACTGCGTTCGCGCTCGCGATGAACGAGAACGGCGTCGTCAAGACACAGTCGCCGCTTCCGATGCCGAGTCCTTTGAGCGCGGCGTGGAGAGCTGTGGTCCCGTTGGCGGTAGCAACGGCGTGGGAAACCTCACAGTGCGTGGCGAACTCAGTTTCGAACTTTCGCACCTGCGGGCCATCTGCCAGCTGTCCGCTATCGAGTACTGCTTGCACCCGCTCGCGCTCCGCATCCCCAATGTCGGGCGTGGCAAGGTTGATCATTGCTCTAGCCTGTTTCGTGTATCTAGTTCAGGCGGCAGTGGTTCGTGGCTGGCCGGGACGCCCACCGCCAAGCTATTCGGCGGAACATCTGTCGTGACGACTGCCCCTGCAGCAACAAAGCTGTGCTCTCCGATAGTCACATCGGGTAACACCGTAACGTTCGCCCCGACAGTGACTCCGTCCTCAATAGTCGGCCCCGCCAGTCCACCGTCGCTACGCACTGGATATCTGTCGTTTGTCAGGACTGCATGTGGGCCGAGGAAGACGTTGTCCCCGATGGTTGTCTGCGACGGGACGTACACCCCTGTCTGAAGGCTAACATGAGAGCCAATGGTCGTCTTCCCATCGATAACGGCGTTCGTTCCGAGTACGACATTGTCACTGATGGTTGTATGCTCCCGAACCAGTGCGTTGTGTCCTGTAACAAACGATGCTCCAATGGCGACATCACAGTAGATGACTGTCCCGGCACGTACTGTTGCCGCTGTTCCGAGGACTGCCGGCGAGACATCGTCGTTGTACTCGTAGCCCACTGTCGCCTGTGGTGAAATAGCTGCGCTCTCACCCACCTCAGCTTGCATAGAATTCGATCCCTCCGCTCACCCCGTTGTTCATAAATACGTTGTTCAGTAGGAAAGTAACCAGCGTGTTACTGGTCGAGTACTGCTCTCCATTCCACCAACAAGGCCTATGATTAGAAGGCATGTCCAATCGACTATTTTTACTACACAGGTATTATTATAAAGTATATATTTTACATAATACTACCATACTATCAGTAAGTTATTATTTGTAACGAATAATTATATGTACAACCTCTGTAAAATCAGGAGTACTGCACAAACCGCCGATACAGTTGCAGTAGTGAATCGATACCGGTTCCGCTCCGCTCCACAGAGTAGAACCCGGTTAGCTCGGGTCCGAAATGGAGTTTATACCTGTTTAGACGGGGGTCACCTGCACCCACCAGCTCATAGGCTGTTCGCCCTCGCCCGATCGCATCAGTAATCCCTCGCCAGATGAGCAACTCATTGACCGGGAGATCCACATGATCGGGGGGCTTGACGTTCCCGAGCCAGCCCGAAATTGTGTCTCCGTCGTCGTAATAAATATGCCCACCGACGACATCGCCATCGACACGGAGGACGTAGGGGCGGATTTGCCCCGGTTGAAGCGCTTCGTAGAGCCGCCCGGGGAACCCAGTGGGAACGGGGAACGGCTCGCCCTGCTCGTTGTACCGGCTTTCAACGTGGTGCATCACCGTCTCAGTCGCGTCGAGTCCTTCCTCAGAGATCGTGTACTCGGAATCCGACTCCTGCCCGTTACGGAGCCGCCGACGCGCCTCGCTGGTGAATCGGTCTCGAACGGCGTCCTTTCCACCAGAGAGGTCGGTGACATATGTATACTCCGGCCGAACTGTACAGTCATTCCACTTAAATTGCCGGACGTCATCGAGTTCGGTTGGCGTCCGCACTCGGAGGTACTTCGGATCAATCGTGTCTTCGATATACTCGAATGCCGCATCGATAAATCCCTGCCGACGTCGCTCACGCTTGCGTTGCTTGGGGTCCCCTCGAACAATGAACGCCGGACCAAGTCGGGGAATCCAGAGGTTCGGTGGCGGGGAAAAAACAGCACTGAACGGCCCCTTGTGAAGCTCGAAGATCGGAAGGACACCGATCGGCTCCTGTCCCTTGAACCCCATCAGTCGGTGGAGTTCCGTCCCTGAGTCGGCTGCCAGTTGCTCTAGAGCCGCACACCGGTGAAAGACAGTAGCGTGTGGCGAATGTTCAAGAGCGCTATCCCACTCTTCATGTCGGTCTGTCCCGACGCACTCAATCTCGATACTCATTGTCGTAGTTAGTTTTAGTTGTCATCTCAGTAGTTCTGTCCGCGATAGAGCCGGCGTCCGAATTTGAACGCACGCCAGGCGACCGCCGAAAGCCCTCTGTCCCACTGGACGATCGGGCAGATCGCTGGTCCGTACTGTGACTTATACGTAAACAATCCGTCTCTGAAGTCTGCACCCGTCGCGCCGAAGTCATAGCTCTCGAAGCCAGCGTCAATGGCCCACTGAATGGCCGCGCCATGGAGCTGTTCCGATGTCCCGTATTCGTAGGCTGACGTCTCCGGAATCGCCGAAAAGTAGTATCTGAGGGCTGACTGCTCCTCATCTACGATGCAGATATGTCGGCCGAGGGTATCACCCTCGCGGTGAGCAGTAAACACCTCGACTCGTTCGTCCATGTGTTCGGCAAGCGCCTCAAAGAATGCCATTGGAAAGCTATCCGCTCCGATTCGCTCCATGTTCTGGACGTAGTTGGCATGGATCGAGGCCAGCATCGGGCCATCGAAGTCAGTCCGTTCGACGGTGACTGCGTCGTTGCGTAGTTCCGTCCGTCGTGTCCGGTCCATTCCGGACCTGATATGATCCCACCCGGGCGCAAGGTCAAGCACAAGTCGACAGGAGGTGACTGTCGATTCATACCCCTGACCGATGAGGTACTTACTGTATCTGTTCTGTGCCTGGCTCCCGAGCCTTATTTTATGCGAAAGCGCCTGCCGTGGCGCTGCTGTTGTGAGTGCCGACAGCATCGAATCGAGGCACGCCTCGTGGTCTGTGGCGATTACTGGACCGCCAGTACCGGGATAGAGCGACACTAGACGCTCAGTTGGCAGGTGCGAAGCCGTCGCTTCCACGACCCGATCGGGGCCCGGTAGATCCGCTGGGTCGGGGGTTGCAACCGGTGTCAGAACAGTCGGAAGCACAGCAACCGGGTTCGATCCTTTCGTCACGACTGCGTGATAGGCTGGCCGATCCAGGCCTGCTTCGACTGCCCTAAGCCACTCGTACCGGTGGAACACCGTTCCGAGGTCCGACTGTGTGACGAGATTATTCCACTGGTTCGCGTTGACGGCTGTAACTGTATCGTGGATCGTCGTCTCGTGAGCAGTCATGCACACCTCCGGTCGATAGCTGATCGGTACACTGCGGTCAGACGCTCTGCCATCCGATCCAGACGTAGCGGCTCGACAGCAGCCCGTCCGTGGACAGCCTCTGACGACTGGAGGGTCGCTGTAAGTGCCGTTGTGAGTTCTTCGTCGTCCGCGCAGACGGCAGACCGAGCGGCCCCATCGATCAGACTCGCGACGTCACCGACATCTACTGAGACCACTGGTGTATTACACGCCAGCGCCTCTTTGACCGCGTTCGGTGACCCCTCGTGGGTCGAGGTCAGTATGAGCGCATCTGCGGCGTTCATGTATGTCGGGACCCGGTCGTGGGCGACCCCATGGACGACTTCAAGCGATACCGGCGTGTCGAGACGCTCGTTGACCGCATCTATGACACGGACCGCTCGGGGATGGTCCTTTTCGGCACGGTCGGGGTCGTAAGGAAACAGCACGTGATGCCTACCGTCATCCCAGCCCAACGTTTCTTTGGCAATTTCGGTCGGGACTGGCTCGAACTGCTCGAAGTCGACGGCATGAGGGATCACATGACACGCTTTTCCAAGCGCGCCAGCCATTGCCGTAGACATTACGACGACTTCGTCAGCGAGCGTGGCACACTGGCGACTCAGCCAGTCGTACTGGTCGAAAATGTCCGACCCCCATAACGACAGGACAACCGGACGGGTCGGCTGTGCCAGTGCCATCGGTGCAGTCAATCCATAGTTAGCGTGGACGAGGTCGTATTGCCACGGGGAGGCACTGAGCGATTCCGTGTAGAACCGGAGATACGCCATCGGCGACCGAGCAGCTTCGTCGCCACCGGGTACCTCCAGAACCGTACAGTTGATGCCGTGACGCTCCAGCGCTTCGACTTGCTTGTCAAAAAACGGCCGCCGGGTTGTCACAAGCTGAAGAACGTCCATCGGAATTTACACCCTCTTTGTGGCAGGAGTGGCCGCTGGGTCCTGCCAGAGACACTCAGTCACTCACATCCACCTCTGTCCCAGGACTCTTCCGGTGGTCGAGGACCACTCCGAGCGAAAAGACGAGGACGCCAAACAGGTTTGCGAGCGCCGCCGCTGTAAGTCCAGTGTCTTGTGCTAGCCCCAGTACGCCGACGACCAGTCCGACACAGATCGCACTGAAACCAGCGACGTAACACAGTACGAGTGGGTAGGCCCCCTCTCGGACGTATGCTCGATCTAGTCGTGAACAGAAGTTCCGCACCAACAGCCACGAGACCTTTGGAATGTACTCCCGGTAGCGAATACTCGACTCGGCTTCATCGTACTTCGCTGGCATCGGAACATCTGCAACCCGCATCTCACTGACGCTGAGTTCCACAAGCAGATCGTTGCAGTACCCGTAGTACTCATACATCCCGTCAAGGTCGATCGCCAACAGCGCCTTGCGTGAGATGGCTGTATACCCGTTCTGGGGATCTGTTATCCCCCAATAGCCCGATGCGACCCTTGTCAACGCTGTGAGGATCGCATTGCCGACAAGCCGGGCACGGGGCATCGCTTCACGATACGCCGGTCTGTGGAGGCGGTTACCCTTCGTGTAGTCCACCTCGCCGTCGATGATGGGATCGAGGAACGAATCGAGAATACTCGGGTCCATCTGTCCATCACCGCCCATAACGGCAGTAACGTCAATGTGGTCCCGCAATGCATGGCGGTACCCTGTTTTGATCGCGCCACCGACGCCGCGATTAGTTTCGTGGCGTATCGGGCAGACTCGCTGTTTAAATCCACCATCTGTTTTCACGGATTGCTCCGGATTGGGCGGGGCATCTGCCCGGTCCAGCCTTGCGTGTGCCTGAATTTCTGTCCATGTGTTGTCCGTCGAGCAGTCGTCGATAGCGTAAATACGGTCGACGTATTCGGGAATTGTATCGATGACAGTCCCAACGAGTCCCGCTTCGTTGTACGCTGGGACAACCACACCAACAGTGTATCCTCTATACATCCTCACCCATCAGGCTGAGACAGTCGACCGGCCCCACCAAGGCCTCACTCAACCGCCTAGCACATATGTATAGTATCATATCTATCTGCCAACTCCCACAGATAGTGTGGCGATGGCTGACTGTCAATTAATTATAAGTTGATTATTCGTAGAAGGATCCCCTTACCAGGTCTGTTGCGGGGCCGAGCCGACAGTCCGCTGTGCGACTGTATCCATGGTGCGGACCGCGAGACCCGGCCCACGCTTTTGATCGATATATGACAATACTGACTCCATCCGCTCGATCCCCGCGTCGTTGATGAGATTGTTTGGATGAAGCCAGAGGTGGAGGATTCCATCACCACCGTCGACCTGATCGACCCCTCGCTGGACCATTTTGACAACGGGGTCAGCCCACAGTGTCTCAGTTATCTGGCGAGCCCATCCTTCGAAGCAAAACAGTAACAGCGACGCCGGGATCTCAACGAGCCCATGGTCGTCGACACGAGGCTGGACAATGGGCGGCGTAATTCCTAACGGCGAGCCACTGACGGCCCGAACCAGTGGCGTCAATCGATTATCAGTGTGCCAGCACGGTGGCTGCCGCCCACGATAACAACGAAAACCTGATTTCGCAAGGACATCGCGATGCGCAACACGGTTACGTGGGAACACGAAACTGGACAGCTCAATTCCGCAACGGTCGGCGAGCTTGTGACACCGCCCCAATTCGGCCGTCACAACAGACTTCGATACTCTGCTAGCCTGGAAATTAACGTGTGAAAAGGAATGACAAGCGATCTCGTGGTCAACTGACGCGTCGGCAACTGTGTCAATGAGAGTTGGCGCGCACCACAGGTCCTCTTGCCCCGAAGACCGTTCTATGTCAAACCACGTCGCATCAAGTGGGTGGTTCGGATGTCGACCATCACAGTCTTCAAGGAACAAGTGGCCAACGACCGCCCAAGTGGCAGGAAGATCATACTTTTCAAACAGCTCCACCAATTCCAGCCACATCTCCCGAGCGCGCGCGAGTCGTCGGCTAGGTAAGACCGGGAAATCGACAAACCCCCATGCGAGTTCGGCGTCCAGCGAAATGACGACAGTCCCCATCGATTGGGTGTCTTCAGAACATAGGGTGTTAGTAACGTTCTCCTTAGAGTACTTTTTAGCGCCGTGGACACCCCACATCGCCGCTAGGAATATTCTGTCCGTAGTGGTTGTTCCCGAAACTGAGGTTCGTGAACGATTCGACATGTGGCTGGATGACTGCTTCGTTACCCCGACCCGCTGATGGCTGCTTTGGGTTGTAGAACCAGTTGTGGTGGATCTCACCACGGTCTTCGGGGACACCACGGATGCTGACGTGCGTTCCCGGTTCCTCAGGATGTCGACCAACGTGTCGGAGAGGGGTGAAGGTGTTATGATGGATCAGCAGCGTTGTCCCACCCGGCTGATGTGTTCCGACCTGATAGGAGGGGGCTTCGGTGCCGCCAAAGTGATTGTATCTGACCTCGTAGCCGGCCTCTCCGGTCCCATTCGCAACAGAATGGCGATTAAAGTCGAATCTGTTGTACTCTATAAGCGTGTTGTCCCCGTCTAAACATTGGATACCGTAGCCCAGTCCGCCCATGGGGTTATCGTGGATATGGCAGTGATGGATATGTGTCGACGTTCGGAGTTTGAGTGCTGCGTGGTTGAACCCCCATAGCTCGGTGTTGTCGATTTCACAGCCTGTTCCTTCGACGGTGACGCCGCTGGATACTGGGGTACTGTACTCGCGATATCCGGTTTCGGGTCCACTGATCCGGAGTCCGGTCAATCGGACATCCTCGCTCAGGCCCATGAGGTGTTCATAATCGATGACGCCAGTGGAGATGTGGCCACCCGACGCGCCGTCGATACCACGGTTAGAAGCGAGTGTTACTCCGGCAGGCACAGTTAGCCGGTCACTTCCGGTAACTGGTGAGGCATCAATGGTAGCGTTGCCAGCAACGTAGACAATATCGCCGTGACTGGCAGCATCCAGTGCAGTAAGCAACTCAAAGAGTGTCTCGACTACGTAGTTGGCATCTGACTCAGGAACGGTGTTGGTATACCTGCCGCCACCGCCGATCTCTGTAGCCGGATCTGGAGACCGCTCAAACGGTGAGAGGTCGATCTGCTTCCCATCAACGTATACCGCAGCGAACGGCTCAACGGGCCCGAAGTCAATAATCTCGCCCGAGAAGTAGTACTGGTCGCCGTAGCCATTACCAGTATGTCCTTCGATCGTCCAAGTGTCATCATCGTTACGGACGATGCTGTCATTGTCGTCAGCGGCGTTTTCCGAATCACCAGTACACGGAATCGGCTCACCTGTCGTCGTCAGTTCGTAATCGAGTTCAGAGGGGTCTTCGGTGGTCTGTATCTCAACGACGTGGTCAGCAGGCGCAACTATTTCCGAGACTGTAACTACCGCTCCGTCCAGCCGGATTTCGTAGTTCCCACTGGCATTGAAATCGGTAACGATACCGTTGATTTCGTAGCCGTCGCCGAACCCGTTGCCCGTCCGCCCAATCGCAGTCCACGTTCCGTCATCGTTTTTCGCTACGCTATCATTGGCCTCTGCTGCGTTCGCGCCGTTATTTACCGGGACGATCTCGCCTGTTGTGGTGAACTCGTAGCGCACATCAAGGGAGCCAGTCTCGCTTTGCTGATCCGTTGAAATTATTTCGACAGTGCGGGAAGATGGTATTGCAAATCCCTTCGGAATCATAGGTACTGTACCTGCAGCCAGTATGCCTCCCAGTAGCTGTCTTCGCGTCAGCAGTGACCGTCCCTCTTTGTCAGAGTCTGCACTGAAACTGGCCCCATCATAATTGTGGGGTAGTATGTAATTCTTTTCGACCATGCAGGAGTACATTACTAATAATGGAATAAAGCGTGATTACGACTACCGCATCTTTCGGAGCCAAGTAACTGCCATTTACGTTTCAGTTGGTGAAAGCAGATTCATACAGTAAGCCGAACCTTCCGCACGGATGAGTCGATAAGAGACAACGGCTCGCCGGGAACCTGAATGGTTGAGTCGGTTATTAGGCACTCGTTTGCACTGGTGAACCTAACTCCATCGCGCCCCGCTCCCGACTGCTCGATTACGCAGTCCCGCAGTACTGTTCTGTCTCGATCAGCGATAACAACAGCAGCACCGCCGGCTGCGTCGCCGGTCACACTAACGTTTTGGAGAGTAAGTGGTCCCCCAGTACCGCCACTGTCCCCACTGACGGCTCTGACCGCATTGTACTCGTCTTTGTCGACGTGGATGGTCGTGTTGCGAACGGTCGAAGAGTCGTGGTCGGGGTGATAGACGATAGCACCGAATCCGGGGCCTGCGTCACTAGTGATAGTGATATCGCAGTCGCTGATGAACTGTCCAGACTGGGCACGTAGCCTGATGCCGCGGACGTTTAGCTTCTCCAGTGACGGGTATGGTGGTACCGAATCGACGCGAACCGTGACTCCGTAAGCCGTCGATCCGGTCGATCCCAGCCGAACGTTAGCGATATTGTTATTGGCATACAGGCCACCTCTGACGTGTACAACACCGTCCCGACCCCTATAGTTCCGACTGCTTCGGCCCGGCGCAGAGGCGTAGAGTCCGTTATTGGGGAAGTTAGCAACAGTGCAGTTCTCGAATCGAAGTGTTCCGGCGTGGTTTTTACCGACGAAGATACCAACACCGTTCCCCCCTTGATGTCCACCGTCTGGGGCAGAGACATCTCTTACAACCCCTGTCGAATCGGGGTCGCGGACGTCAAACCGGAACCCGACATGCGGTGTTGTCCGGTCCTGATCCGCCAATTGACCACAGATTCTGAGGTCCTGAGCCAGAAAGTCACCGTTAGCAATCACCCTGAGAGTGTTTCCGAATCCCGGCCGCGAAAAGTCAAATGTCAGGCCGTTTAAAAGGAGGTCTTCGATACCCTCGAATGTAATGAATGAGCGTTGATCGCTGGCTGGTGTCGCGGGTTCAAACAAGACCCGCGCCTGGGGCTTCGCTCGTAGACCCAAGTTACGGACAGGGCCGACGTCGAGGGAGCCCAGACGGTACCTTCCCGCGGGGAACTCGATGAGTGTATCATCATCGATGTACCCCTCCAGGACGTTGTCGATCCGTTCCGACCCATTAGGGTCTGCACCCGCTGCAATGGCGTTAACCACAGTGTCGAATCGCGACTGGGTCGTGACATTCCCGGGATAGCTAATACCGACTGTCAAGGCCGTAGCGGCGATTCCTTTAAGAAATCCCCGTCGCGTCCGCTGGCCCCTATCCATTGCCGCCTGTAGCTGTCTGAGATATTATATAATACACACCTTACCGTCGACGAGTCGGGTGGTTCTCGCTGCCTTCTCGTGTGGCCTCCGGGTTATGTACGCATAACTCCCCTTTACTTATGACCGCAACCGTAGACTTTCGGTGCAAATGATAGCAGAAACAACCACACGAGTCACTGGACCCGCACCGGTGGGTCTGTAACCCTGAGCCGATGGCACAGCGTCGCTCTCTCCTACTGATTCATCACCGCGATGTTAGATCACCGTTCAGTGCGACTGTCCCACACTATATCTCGACAAAGCTTGCAACTGTACATACTGTTCATGTCATCTGTAGCGCCGACAAAGACCACGATACAGGCGATACCGGTAACACATCAGTCGTTTACCATCCGATCCGAACAGGCAATACCCGCCTCGTTTCGACAATAGCGTTTTTCATCATCGCCACACTGTACGCGACCGTACTCGGGGCACGGCATCGATTCGATGCCACCTATGGCTTCCAACGAACCCTCGTTCAGGCATGGGTTGGCGCTATTGCCGGTGACTCGCGCTTTGTCGCTGGTCTTCAGGTGGTTCCGGTCCGACAGAAGCGTGACTTTGTCACATCTAGACAAGCAGATATGTCGCTCGCGGAGCGCCTCTCCGTCATGATCTGGACAGGGTACGCCGCCGCAGTCAAAGTGGCTTTGCAGCGGTGTGATCAGGTCACCTGTCTAACTGAAGGGATCCGTCAAGTCACCGAACAAGAGTACGGGCTGGACCTCTCGTCGGCGGCAGTCATCGGAATGGGCGTTGATACTGAGACGTTCGAGCCCGCTGACGGACGACAGGCCGGTGATTCCTTCTCTAGACCACTGACCGTGACATACGTTGGCTCGCTCGGCGCAGCCAGGGGGCTCCCACACGTTATTGAAGCGCTCGCAGAGTGCGGCGAGACGTTTGAGTTCCATATCGCGGGTGATGGCCAATCTGGTTACATCGATGCAATGCAGGCAAAGGCTGCGAAGTTGGGAGTGGCTGACCAAATCGTCTGGTATGGACGGGTGCCCCACAGTGATGTCCCGGGGCTGTTGACCCGGACTGATGTGGCCCTTTCTCCGCTAGAGGATATTGAATCGTATCGGATCAGTTTCCCGGCGAAACTGCTCGAATACATGGCAGCCGGCGCAGTCGTCATGGCAACGGATATTCCGCCACATCAGCGCCTGATTACGGACGGAGACAATGGGCTCCTGTACGATGGAACAGCAGCGGGGCTTTGCTCGGCGATCGAGCAGTGTCTCGATGACCCGGCTCTCGCCGGTCAAATCGAGCGCACGGCCAGAGAAACTGCTGAGGCGTATGACTGGGACACCATTGTCGACAAACACGCCGCAGCGCTGTTCCCAACTGCTACGCCCAATCAAACGACCCCATAGCCTGCCGTAACTGGATTCGGATACCGGAGTTAGCCAACAACAGCCCGGCGTAACTCAGCACGCCGACTCCGAGGCCAACACCGAGACGAAGCCAGCCGGGATCGAAGAGACGAATCACCAGCGCAACCGTACCAGCCATCAGCGTTGCCGCGATAGCGCTCCAGACGATTCGTTTACGCGGGAGTGGAATACGGACGAACTGCCGCACGTAATAAATTGACACCACGGCGGCCGACGCCGCGCTCAGAGTCGTTGCGACCGCTGCTCCACGGATACCGAAAGAGGGAATGAGCGCGAGATTGAGAGCAACGTTCACACTGATAGCGACGACACTGCCCCGGTAGCCCAGTTGTGGCGCATCCATTGCGTACAGTGCCGGGCCGATAACAAGCTGTACTGACCGGAGAATCTTCTCTAGCATAAACACAACCAGCACAGGATAGCCTGCGGCAGCCGCGCTTCCGAAGATAGTGGTCAAAAGATCGGGGCCAAGGACGACTGCGCCAGCGAACGCTGGAATAGTTGCGTACAGCGACAGTTGAACCCAGGTTCGGAAGGCGTCTTCAATGCGTTCAAACTGGTCTCGGTCATGCCATCTTGAGATCTGTGGGAACAGCGATGTGCGGATAGCGTTGGTCAACAGCAGCGCGACAGCGGCAACCCGCCAAGCGATTTCGTACACACCGACGAGCGATACCGGGACGAACAGACGGAGGATCGCCACGTCGATCCACTCGTAGACGATTCCGCTGACACTCCCGACGAACAGGTATCGCCCGAATCCAACGAGTGCGCGAGCCCGGTCCGGCCGGGGCCAGCCCACCCTGATATCGAGTCGTGACATGGCTCCGAGCGCGGCCGCGAGGTCGCCCAGCACGAACCCGAGAACGAGGCCACTAGCACCCATTCCATTTACCACAAAAACGGCACCCGTTCCAACCCAAGTCAGCTTTCCGAATACTTTCACCGCTGCGTTACGCTCAACTTGGAACTCCCCCGCGAGCAGGCGCAGCGCAAGCTCTCGGACCTGTCTGATCACGAGACCGGCGACCAGAATGGGTACGACGCCCGGAATGCCGATATACTGCTCAACATACGAGGCAAATGCCACTAGACCGGCCAGCCACGGCAGCACCAGTAATGTCTTGACGACGAGTGCTGTCCCGAGAACCTCGCCCATTGGGGCAGCAGCCGAAAGCTGTTTTTCAACCGCCTTTGAGACGCCCAGATCCGCGGGAATATTGAGCATCCCAATGACTGCCTGAAAAAGAAAGAACGACCCGATAGCCGCAGTGCCCATGGCACGAGTGAACCCGGCAACCGCCGCAAACTCGATAATCGCGAGTGCGATATTTCCGGAGAATAACTTCAGGATGGCCGTTCTAACTTCCATATAGCAACACCAGTACCTCGTGGACCGCGCTGGTATCCATTTGTTAGCAGGAAATTATCTAGCTATAGCAAGGCGTACTGCGATTGAAACCGATACATACCGACGGGATAGACGGTGCATATGTCGGTTCAACCGTTACCACCAGTTCGGATAAGCTCGACCATGTGCTCCGTCACGTCACGCTGCTGTGCTAGGAGTCGCTTACGTTCGCGCTCCCAGCGCTCTGCGTCGTCGTCAGCCAGCAGGGCTTCGGCCCGGTCGATGGCCGCTGTCCCATCTGTATACGAGTACAACAGCTCCCGCTCCTCCAGTTCGAGGAAATTGTGCATATCGTTGTCTCCGACGACAGAATTTATTCGGATAGCTGGTGTCCCCAGCAGGGCAGCCTCAGTTGGCATCGTCTGTGAATCACCGATATAGAGGTCGGCAAAGTAGAGGAGGTCATGGACCAGATGCGGCGGGACAGCGAGCTGATACCGGTCGTACTCTGACGGCAAGTCCCCCTCACAGGTAATATACACCTCGCCCCGATCACACAGCTGCTCAACGAGCTGTGACCTAGCAGCCACGTCGAGCCCCTTTTCACCGATATCGTGGTACGCATCCCAGCCTGCCAGCCTGACCACGGTGTAGGTCGCATCCGGGTTGACACCGTGGGCTCGTAGACGCTCGGGTTCCGGCTTGAACCGGTCGGGGTGAAGGTACGCTAGCTCCTGGAACCCGACCGTGTGTGACTGTCCGAAGGGAACGTGAAAATCCATCCCCGGTGGTGAACAGATATCGTCGACGAATGGGAGCGTGAGTCCGTGATACAGCAGTCGAACCGTCTGCGGGCGAAGGACTGTATCCATGTACACAAGGTTCCGACAGCCCAACGCAGTGGCGACGTGGACCGCTGGCGGGGCCAGCCGCGCGACGATTACGGAGGGATCAAACTCGCGCGCCAAGTTGTAGAGCCGCCGCTCTCGCTTCGCAAGCTCGGCTGTCAACTCCACTAGCCCGTCGCTTTCGGTGGTAAGTGTGACGTAGTCCAGTCCCTCGGCCGAGAGCAGGTCAGCTGTCATCTCCTTCTCGCGAGCAGCCACGAGCGTCTCGAAGCCCTCTGCTTCGAGCTCCCGAGCAGCATATTTGAAAAGATGGACCTGTGCGGGATGGTTGACGCTGAACAGGACCCGTTTACTCATCGGCTGTCTCCCTCGTCGACGTTGCAGTTTCAGGACGGGGCCCCTCGTGAGCCGGTGTCAATCGGTGCATAAGATTTGGTATCCCTGCAAGCGATGGCCAGTAATTTATACTCGAATTAGCTGTCGAGAGTCGGAGGCTATACACGGATGGGCTCATGGTGATCGTATCTCGACAGGGACAGACACCACTCTGAGTGCATTGTCTCGCGTGGGTGTTTCCGGGGCCTGTCCCTCATACAGGAGCACGACGACGGTACCGTTGCCCGACGGTCCCTCGAGTTGCACGCTCACGTCGTCCGTTACCGGGGTTGACGGTCGGGCGGTAACAGACGTCCACTGCCTGACTGACCAAGAACCGGAGTCGTTCTCCGACTGGCGCTCAAAGCCGACAACGTACGTGTATTCTTGGGACGTATCGCCGTGGTGTTCGATTTGGACTGTGTAGTTACCCGTATCACCCGGGAAATAGACGCCTTGGTAGTCCTCGATGGTCACATTTCCTGCAGCGTTCTCAGTCCCGATTGCGAGTTCGGCGTTCGCCGTTGCTCCGTTCCCATCGAGAACCACTACGCCAGCGGCGGTGACCAGTACCACTGCAACGACGGCGGCCAAGATCGGTAGCACGTCGATACGCGACTCAATGCCGAGCATTTCGTGTCCAAGCCCGCCGTCTATCGGCGGCTCCCAGCTTGTAACAGTCCGCCGGCCCGCAGCGACGGCACAGAACCCAACTGTCACGATAGCGACGACAGCACAGATCAGCGAGAGACGGATCCGAGTCACCATCGAAAGCCCGTACAACACCATTGGGAGTCCCGATGCGCTTGCGACAACTGCGAGTGTCACACGTTCGACCGGGACAAGCCCGTTTAGCCGGTTACGAGGTCGCGTAGGCGGGGCTCGACCATCGCTTGTGACTGATTCGACAGTCAAGGTCGGGAAGATCGCAGCGACCAGAGCATATCCCGGCGCGAACAGCAACACTGGCAGGGCAATGGGGATCCGTGCCGTCGGTCCCAGCCATCCCGGAGACTGCAACACCGAAGCCACCACGGTCGTATAGCTGGCGACGACTAGTAGATCGGCGTACGGTCCCGTCCGGTGTAGCAGACGGTAACACAGTGAGCGAATCATCGGTAGCTACCCTGACACCTCGAAAGTACGGCAGTACTGGACCGCCCCATTATTATAAACTACAGCCGAATCGGACGGACAGACGAGTTCTCTGTCAAGTTGTACTTTTTTGAACTGACCGTTAGCAGTGATGATTGGCGACCCAGTGGACTGATAGCGCCGGTACACCCGGTCTCTGCTCTCAAAGCCACCGCTATCGGTGTCGTACTCTAACGTCCGGGACGACTGGTTTTGCCAGAGTGGAAACACCATCCGGTAGGGGTGATCGGTCACGACTGTACTCTGATCCTGTGGCCGGAGCGTTGAGATTGATTCCACAGCGGCCAGCTCAGATTCCGTGTGTGAGTACCGCGGGTATGCTTCCTCAAAGGCAGGGTTCTCAAGCGTCGCTTTACGTGAGACGAAAACTGACCCGGGGAACACAAATGCGAGAATCAGCATACAGGCGAGGACAGTACGGGTCCCAAACTGTCGCGTGACGTATCGCAGGCCAAATACGCCAACAATTGCCATCAGGATATAGAGGAACGCGAACCATCGATCCGGAATAAAGACGTTGACGCCAAACAACGGGAGTCCCAGCGTGAATACAAGCATAATCCCCGCGCCGACAACAAATATCGCGGAGAGCTGGGTAAGACGGTGTCGCTGAAGCAACACCAGTAGTCCCAGCACTAGCAGACACAGCAGGATCGAGAACCCCATTGCGTCAACGAGAGTCACCGCAGTGGGGACATCTCGTACGATTGAGGCAGGCAGTTCTTCACTGGCGGCGTTACTGCTGCGCAGGTTGAGGAAGCCGGCACCCGAGAGGTCGCTGCTGAGCAGTACAATCATTCGGCCGATGAATGATTGGTCACCATAGGGCGTAACCGACCAGAACCCCATTGCCAGTCCCGTCGTTGTACCGAATAGTCCAATCGTGTTTACCGTCGGCATCTCCGAGGGAACGCGGTCCGCGACGCCACTGAAATAGTCCGTATAATCTGTGATAAGCTTGGCGACGACACCGGCACCAAGCAGTGTAAGCACGATGAACGTCGACACCTGATGGATCAGCACAACCGACAGACAGCAGTACAGTGTAAGCACATACAGCGGGCGCCGGGTATCAGTGTAGAATAACTTCGTTAGTCCGAATAGGACAGCGGCGAAATAGACGAGCCCAAGACTGTTCGGGATAACGTCGATACTCCAGCGCAACATATAATCGCTCATCGTGAACAACGCTGCAGCGAGAAGCGAGCCCCGTACTGCTAGCATATACCGGGCTGTGCTATATACTAATAGCGGCGTCATCGGAATGACGAGTGCGACGCTCGCGAACATGGCTGTCCGGAGGCTGGATCCGAACAACGCCGCTCCGCTGACGACAAGTATGTGATACACCGGTGCCACCGAGTACTTTGACTCTGAGATAGCGGCGGTTGTTCCGGCGGACTGTATATCCGCGATGAACTGGGTTATGTGAACCCATGTGTCAACGCCAATGAATCCAGGGGTGGTCAGCAGGGCAGTGTACTGGATCACAAGCAGGAGCCCGAGCAGTTCTGTCAGCACGACACGGGGCCGCAATGCTGATGTCTCAGCGAAAACAATCTGCGCAATGATTGCCGTGCCAATGACACCGCTCACGAGATGGAACTGAATCGTCCGGCCGTTCTGGAGAGCCCCAAGCAACGCTAGGGCTCCAATTCCAACGATGACAGCCGTCTCTACGACCCGTACCGCGTTCTTGTTCACGAACGCTGTCTTGTGCGTGCGTGCTTCGTCTGTTCGTAACCACCCCGCCAGATATGTCAGGCCGGCAACTCCACCGCATAACGGGACTATGAGAACAAATATCTCTGTGGTGAACAGCACCAGTGGTGCGAGCAGTACTGTGGCAACGATTCCGATACAGGCGATAACAACGTCTCTTGGAACGGACTTGCGACTGATTTTCGGGACCGACGGTAGATTCATGTTTGGCCGTCAGCTGTCCTCCACCAGATCATGATCTCTCCTTGCGCGATACGATACTTTGTTAACAAGATCTTTCGGCGTAATGAGCCTGAAAGCGGCTGCTTTCTGTAAATGAGTGTGTGGTAATGCCACAGTCCACAGACGTGCTGGGCAAAGTCGGTTCTATTCGCTAGTCAGACATTTCTGAATGTGTTGTACACTCCCTAAATTACGCTGTACGAAGTACAAATTTGGTAATGTTGCATTATCAAAAACATAGCAGGTTGAGCGGGCGTCTCCACGCGGCGGGGCTGCCGATTAGGGAGACGGCCGCAATCTTAGACCTGCTGGGTATCGATAGCTCTCACAGTGCGATCTGGAATTGGGACCACACTCTCTCTGAGGCATAGAGCGATCAGCCGATGACGTCGCTTGTCGCGGATCGCAGTCAATGAGGAACAATCTATATTGACTGAAATATGGCTGTACGTCGGTATTGACACCGAATCAAAGCTGCTGCTCAAAGTTGATGTATTCAGGCGCCACGGGACTGACCCCGCGCGGTGTTCCTGCATCGATTCACCGAGAAACACGATGTCGCCAATACGCTGTTTCTCATCAATGCTGGCGGCTATTTGACTCCGTTTACTCGCCACAAATTTAGCGGTCGGCTCGACTGTCAAATTCGGGATCACATCGGAAAGTGGTTCGAGGCCGTTACGGTCCGGATCGACCGCTTTCAAATGGCAGTCAATCCAGCGCTAAACAGTAGTTAAAACGGTTCAGACGCCACTACAACCACGAATAACCGATCCAACCGCTCGATAGATGAACGCCAACTGAGGAGGTCCAGAACTAGATATCTCTTCGAAGTCGACCGACTGCTGCCCGTCGGAGTGGTCCATATTGCCGCGCTCGGGATAGTCGTCGACGATTTCCAAGTACGGATCGTCACGGCGCTGGAGTGCGAACAACATGAGGTTGACCCAGTCCCGGAAAACCGTGTGTGCGCTGTGCCCGCGCTGGCGAATCTGTGCAAGCGTTTCAATGATTTCGTCAACGTCGATCTGTGGCGAAGCCATGCTCTCTCAGCTACCAGAGAGGCACAAAATCCGGCCACCTGACGGATAGAAGTCTGGTCAGGCGGTGTACTGGCGTTCCCAGTCGAGTCGGGCTTGAAGCTCTCGATGCCAACGATTGGTGACCAAATAAGTATTCGTGCGTCCGTCTTTCTTCCCTTTCTCGACGAGACCTTTCTTCATGAGTGTATTCAGATTCGGGTACAGTTGACCGTAGTTGACCTTCTCCCTGTAGTACTCTTCAATTTCGTCTTTAATCGCGACACCGGCCGGTTCGGATTGCCCAGCAACCACGAACAATAAGTCTCGTTGAAATCCTGTTAGGTCGTACATATTCGCGGTTTCAATATGAGTTATATGATTAGATTGTCAGGAAATCGCCGCTTTCACTCCACGCCATACAGGTCTTCGACGGCTCGTCGATAGTGATCCTGACTGGAGTCTGGAACGGGGTCAGCCTCATCCGGGTGCTTCGCGATGATGCTAGCGAACTGCTTGGGAGGCCTCCAACTACCGTCAATTTCGCGAGCTTCGGACTCTTCGACGACTGCGTGCTCACCGTCAACGGTGACGTACAGCACGCGGATTCCCGGCTTCTCACTCAGCGGCCCCCTGAGCAACTTCCCAGTCCGTGTATTGACCAGCCACTCGAGTAAGAGTCCAGCCCGGCACTCAATTGCATACAGTTGCACCTCATCCTCTTTGGGAGATTCTGTGCGACCGTTGTCGGCCCACAACTGGGGCAGCGACCGATTGTCAGTCTCGTCTTTCCAGCGCCATTTCAACTTTTTCGGACCAGTGTCACCACGTCGATATTTGCTGCTCATAATTGGATTCTCTCAGCCATCGGAGAAGCACAAAATCTACTGCTGATCACCTCTAGGGCAACTTTTTTGCTGTTTGAGTGTATACGTGTTAGTACGAGGACTCATCATGAAAACAGCCGAGTCCCCCACCACGACAAGCGAATGTTCGCTCCCAGATCAGCGGGTTTCCCGCCAGCCCAGCGGCACCCGCAATCTTGACTTCCGGCAGATCCGAGATGAGCGGTCAGCAACGTGGAACGCTGCCCTCGATGCCACTGTCGAGGTCACGAAGGGCGGCCGTCCAGACCTGTTCCTCGTCTCCGTCGACGACGACTGTCCTGCGAACTGCTCGCTGGCCGAGCATCCCAACGGGACCCACGCCGGCTGGTGCAGCTGTGAAGTCTTCCAGGCGACGACTGTCTGCCCACATCTCTGTGTTCTTCGCCAGTACGCTGCTCTCAACAAACTTGACCTGCCAGAACGAACGAGCGATAGTTAGTCGTCGTCAGCCGTGTACGCACCGCTTCGGTGTTCGATCCTGTGGACTTCAAGTACCGAAGCATCGTGTGCAAGCACACACGCAAGACGGTACGTTCCAACTCGGAGTTTCCAGAACGGCCCGCCAGTCAGCGGTTCTAAGAAATCCTTTGGTTCCCGCCATGCTGAGTCAACAACCTCGTCTAATTTCGAAACGATTCGATCCTGAACGTGCGTATCGAGATCACCAAACTGCTCAGTCGCACGCTCAGTGAACTTCCACGTTCACTCAGCGTCACTCGTCATTACCGTCTTGGTCCATCATTGCACGGACTTCCTCACGTGAAACCAATTCAGCATTACCCGCCCGAAGATCATGCTCGCTGGCGGCAATCTGTTTCCACCCACTCCGACTAAATGCGGGATGTTTCACTGCATCCCGAGCGACATGGCGAAGGAATTCACTCCGTGAATTGAACCCCTCTTCTTGCCATGTTGCATCGATGTCTTCAAGAAACGATCTGCTCAATCGGAGGTTAATCTGTACCATCTCTGGGCCACCGTTTCCAGTATCGCTGTCTGCATCAGACATATACAAATACTATACGCTGGTATAGTATAATTCTTCACCTATTCTGAGACGTACGGCTGCGCTGTCGAGTAGTGGTATCGTCTCATCAGCCGCTCTCAAACTCGACACCAGCCAGCGGTCGCACGTCGACGCGCCCGACCCGATCGTGATCGAGACACTGGCACAGTCGTTCTCGAACCGTCGCCTGCGAACACGGTTCGATACCAACGCCCAATCGTGGATCGTTTCGAATCTGGACATACGCAGCGTCGACGTCCAGCGTCGTGTGCTCGACCCGACACCAGATCGTCTTCGCTCCAGTTTGGTCTAGATCAGTCACGTACCGAGCAGCCACGGCCTCGTGGCGAAGTTCGACGAGGACCTGTTCAACGAACGACGCGACCTTAGCTGGCGACCGGAGCGCTGGCGGTGAGGCAAAAACGGTCCCAGAGTCGTGCTGTGCGACTGTCTTAGGAGTCCTGGTAACTGACATGGATCTTCTCAGGACGCGCTTGCTGGCCCGTCCTGCACCCGACTGGGACACACAAACCAATCCGTCGCGACCGCTCACTCAACAATATTCTCCTCGATCTGCTGGTACCACCGTCGGGTCGTCGTGATATCGAGGTCCGCCATCTCACTGATGGTCGCCTGTGTCAACCGGAGATCTGACTCCTGACCAGCGACATAAGGCGCACCCGCTGCGACACCGTCTGGTCGCCCGTTGATGTCCGTTGATCTGGTCGCCTCCTCAGCCAGTGCCAGCGCCCGCTGGCGACTCTTCGGAGTAACATCCAGCGGAAGGTCCGAACAGATCCTCGCCACCCAGTCCACCGGCAGCGAAACCGGGATTGGCAGTTCGAGCTCGGTCAAGAAGGTCCGGTAACAGGTCCAGATATGCGACGTGGAACACCGGGCAACGTCGGCGACCGTCTCCATCCTGACGAGGCCATTGCATCGACAGGCGGCGTACACGGCGGCCGCTGCACCGCCCTCAATCGACCGCCCGATAAGCAGGTCTGCCTTCTGCGCTTCCCGAAAGAACGTCGATGCCTGCTCTTTGACCGCTTTGCTCTCAGACAGCGCACTTCCAATCCGTCGGATTTCTCCAAGTCCATGTGCGAGGTTCCGGTCGCGCTTGCTGTCGAACTTCGACCGACCGTGGAGTCGCCGCTGACGAGCAAGCCGTCGACGCCGTCTCGACGAGATATCTGAACCCTCAGCCGACCCGATATCTGTTGACAGTCCCTGATCGTGGAGTGTCACCGTTCGGGGAGCCCCTGTCCGCTTTTGTTCCTCCCGATTGTACGCTCGCCACTCGGGACCTCGGTCAACCTGATCCTCTTCAACTACTAGGCCACAGTCTGTGCAATGCGTCTCCCGTCCACTGCTGTCGAGTGTTCCGCCACACTCGGGACAAGTCTGCGTCGACCCAACCAGTTCAGTCTGGATAGTCCGTGAAGCCATTAAGAGCACACCTCTCACCCACCAGAGGGGCAGAAAACACGCTACTGGGCCGTTACGCGTCTGGCAGCTTTCCATCCGGCCGGGGGACTCGCTCGGCGTTGATCTCGATATCGACCCGGCGGAGATGCTTGCATCGCTCAGCGACATCGGGACAACTGCACGTCTCCTCAAGCACATCCACCTCGTAGCGGCTGTCCGACGCTGAGTGAACCTCGTAGCGACCCGGCTTTGCCAGAAACGAGACGTCGATATCTTCTTGTTTCGCTCGCTTCGTACGTGGCTCGTCCTCGGAGTGGACAGCGAAGGGGTCTGTTGCCGGGGCTGTGACGCCGCCGTCAGCGACTGCTTGTCGGGGCTCGCCGTCGACGTGCATACCGAACTGGTCGTCCAGAGCGTCGTCGTTCATCCACTGTGGGATGGGTCGCTCACCGGTCGCGAAGGCGACTCGCTTCTGGTGTTTGCATTCCTCATCGGGATTGTACTGCTTCCAATTGCACTCGCAACTGCCTGTTCTGGCGTCGATAAGGTACTCTGACCCGGACCCGGAGTTGACCAGGAAGAGGTCGTCGGCGTTTCGTGCCCGCCCAATCGAGTCCAGAACGGTCATCACTTCGGTCAGCGCCCGAACGGTACGGCTGTTCGGCGCTGCGTCCTCGATATCGCTGGCATCAATGCTCCCGGCGTCGCTACTGGATTCCGTTGTAGCCATGAGTAACAGGCGGCACGCCCTCTCTGGGACGCCCCTCACCCCCGTGGGGCGCAGAAAATTCGGGGACTAGAGTTCGTGAAGGCGAAACTCTATTTCAGACAGGAGTGGTCAGTACAAGAGACACATCAACTATATGATTACTTGGTGATACCCATGTACAAAGTCAGACTGAGACGATTGAGGCTGGACAGACGGCCACAATCTCGAATCGTCTACCGTGGGAGAGGCTACAGGAGAACTTCGACCTGATTCCGGGCGACTACGCGCTCGGTGTGCAGTTGCTTGGCGGCCCGTCGTGGGATAAGCAGACAACGACGTACGGAACGGTGCACGTCCACGAGAAGCGGGGTCCCGATACTGCCGGCGGTCGGGTCGGGCTACGGCGCTCGGAAATTATCGGGGTGTATCCACAAGATTTCGTCGACAGACCGACCGGCGACCATATTCGAGTCTGGGAGAGCTACGCGAAGCAAGACAAGTACCGAGAGCTACCGGTCCCGAAGGGGGTCGTGACTATCGCGGAGACGTTGGCGTACCAGCAGGACGACGACGACCCGCTGCTGGATATAGCTGGGTCGACAGTGTACCGCTGGGTCCGGCGTACAGCTGATGTACTGGAAGAGGATACGGGAGACAAAGGCTGACAGTACCTCGATGTTCACGATCTCCGGCGGACATGGGGCGCGTATCTACTGGAGCAGGGTGTGATTCTGTCGGTCGTGATGGCCGTCGGCGGCTGGGAAGACTGGGATACGTTCAGGAATCAGTACCTCGTGAGTTCAGCCCGGGAAGCGATTCCGCGGGAGCGCGGGAAAGTTGGTTTTCTTGAGGGTGGCGATGAGAGTACTGATGTAGTGCATCCCGGTACGATGCCAGCGACATCGCACCATACAGTAGATTGACTTGCTGATTTGCCGAAAAAGATACTAACCCACGTATACAACGTATACACATGAGCACAATACGAGTCTCTGACGACGTGAAGGAACGGCTGCGTGATCTGAAACGGGACGACGAGAGTTTCAACGACCTGCTGGACCGGCTTAGTCGGAGCGAGAAGGATGTCGAAGCCATCGCTAAATCGCTACCACCTGTTGACGACGAGGACATTCAGCAGATGGACGAAGCCCGCGAACGGCTGAACGAGTCGCTGGAGGAACGCCGGTAGATGATTGTTCTCGACAGAGACATTCTGGTAAAGCTACGAAACTCAGAAAAGCCGGTTGTCCAGCACCTTCAGCAGTACAAAACTGATGAGTGGACAATCCCGTCTCACGTTGCTTGGGAATCGTTTCAGCGGTACAGCAGCCGAAGCGATATTCTCCAAGAGCAGCAGCACCTCCGGGACAGTTTCGACCGGATTCTACCATTCACAACTGACACTGCACTCGAAGCCGCCTATCTCGATGAAAAGCTTCAATCGCAAGGGGTAGCTCTCGACGCCATCGACCTACTGAATCTGGCGACAGCTCACGAAGCCGGTGGCAAATTTGTCACCCACAACAAGAACGATTTCGACAAGGAACCTCTTCTTGAGCTTGCTGACGTGGATGTTGTACATACCCCCTGACCCTATCAGTTGTTGTGACTACGGCTTCTTAATTCATCCAACTGGCTGAAACAACCGGTCAGTGGACACACTGACTAAGTAGACGTTGTAGCCATCATTATGGCTAAAAATTGCGTTCTCGCCGCCCAGTTAGAGTTTCCTGCATCTGCTCGTGGGCGTCGGGATTGACCACCGGGATGACGCCCTCAATCTCCTCCTTGCCGTACTCCTCACGAATCAGATCATGGATATCGTTCGCGAGAGCAACGGCCTCGTCTTGCTTGGTGGAACTCGCCTCGTTCTCAGGAAAGTCTGCTGGCCCAACGCCCTCCACGACGATGAACAGCTGGTCGTCACTCATTTCCGACCGCCTCGACGAGTAGTGTCGTTTCGGGCAGGTCGTCGCGAGAGGTCGACAGGAACTCGGACGTTTCCAGCGTTTCCTCAACCAACTCGACCAGTTCCTCCGAGACATCGCCAAAGTGAACGATAGCGTCGGGATCGGGGTAGTTGTCGTACTGCTGTGCAGTTGTCTCGGCTGTCTTGTTCTCACTCATGATCAGTAGCAGAGCGCCCGCAGCGGGACGCCCCTCACCCCCAAGGGGCACAGAAATTACACGATGGCTCGTTCACAGCCATCCGATTTATCGCGATGAACCCTCCCTGCCTCCAGAAGCGGGACCGCCGGACCGGCCTGCCGGTCCAAGGTGGAGCGTGTCCCCGAGCGCTTGCGCTCGGGAACCGTGAGCGTGTGATGAAGCGAAAGAAGAGCTGGTATGCCTCCTCAGTTACTTTGCGATCACATTCCCGTTCTCGTCGATGGCATACCTGAGTGGGTACACGTTCCCGTCGATATGCGTCGCCTTCTTCGGTAGCGTCTCGTTCAGCCACTCTTCCCGGTCGGCGTCAGTCTGAATGTCCTCGTTTGGAGAGTGGACGCTGAACAGGTCCATGCTGACCCAGCGGTTGATCCGTAGCTCGCCGGACGAAGAGTACACCTTCACGCGCTTGTTTTCGGCGTCGACACCACCAACAACAACTTCGGGCGCGTCTTCGGCTGTTTTCAGCCCATCACCGATATCTACCGCGTCGGGGTCGATATCGAGGTCGTCGCACTGCTTTGCAGTTGTCTCGTCTGTCTTGCTTTCAGTCATGATCGGTCGGGAAAGCGCCCGCAGTGGGACGCCCCTCACCCCGTTGGGGCACAGAAATTACGTGGCGGCTTGCTCCTCGGTGTCCGATTCGTCGCGACGGATCTCGCGTGCCCGCTCTCGAAGGCGAGACTGGACTGGCGTCCGGTTTTCGTGCTGGTTCTCATGGGCGAGATACCGCTGGATCGTCTCGATTGAGTGCATACAGTTGATGCCAGCCACGATTGGTTGGAGATGATCGGCGTCCAACAGCCGCTCTGGCGGGAGTTTGTTGAGAATCGGGTCGGCGTCGCTCATGCGTCCTCTCCCCGGAAGTCATCGAGTGTTGTTTTGCGCGTGTACCGACAGTCGGGGTAGTGAGCCAGCAGCGTCTCGTCGACGGCTTCCCAGAACCCGATCTTGTGTGGCGCAACCGACTGCCAGAACCGGGCCCGTGCCAGTGCGGCCGGAACGCGATGGCATTCCTCGCGATGCCAGCTGTCGCGCTCGATCATCGCCATGTCGCTGCTCCCGCCGGTCGATCTGCCATGTAGGTGTGGGCGAGTTCCAGACCCGCATCGAGTGTGCTTCGGGTCCCAACCAGTTTGGTTGCGCGTTCGAGCCTCCAGCCAGCATCACCTCGTTTGAGCAGGATTGTGGCTCCGGTGTCGGGGATGTGCCAGCCGATTGTGTCGTTCCCGGCAGCGAGAAATTCCCACTCGCCGGCGACGGCCTCCTGTGCTGCGGCCTCCGTGTCGATCAGGACATCAGATCGAGGGCCACCAGCACCGAAATCGCCCAACGTCGCTGTTTCCGCTGGCGTCATGCAAGAGCCTCCTGGCGGTCCCAGCCAGCGAGTTCGGCGTCGATAGCGCTGATAATGGTCCGGACTCGTTCCTCTAGAGTGTCGGCTTGCTCGCCGTCGACGTCCAGCAGTGAGCGAAGTTCGAGTACGTCCGGGAGGGCAATGCTGTCCGAGCGCCGAGCCACAGCACGGAGGACAGCAGCCTCAACGTCGGTACTGTCAGACTGCACTCGAACAGTTCTCGCGATGGACTCGACGAACTGCGGAGTGGTTGACCGAGACAGGTCTTCTGGGCCACGACAAGACATATTTCGAGACATCCTCTCACCCGCCAGAGGAACACAAAATTAGGCCTGAGGGGGCTATGTATTCGGTTTATTTACCTACTTAGGTGCCCGAAATGCCCGTTCAGTCTGCCTGCGAGTTTACTGATGCCAATTTGCAACGTTAGTCCCCAGAACCGTTCTGCTCGACAACAATCTTATCTTGAGTCCCATTGGAAGTACCCGTATGGATGCTATCGGGAATGCAATCGTTCGCGCCGACGGGTGGTTCTGGCATCTGTCCAACGTCACCGTTGGCGTCGCTGTCTTTCTTGGTACTGTCTTGTACGCCCCGCCGGGGACCTACTCATTGAATCTGATTATAGCCAATGTGGACCCATTCTACATCGTTGCTCCCCTCTCTCTACTGTACACCTGCTGGTGTGGGCTTGACTTGTGGCGGTGGTACGGGGATGACGAAATACTGTGATTCGGTAGGTCCACGACCTGTATTGCCCACACAACAGGGAAACGAACTCATCTGGCACAAATCCGCTCCCAGCTAGCCGACCCAGCCGCCGATCTCAACTTGTTCACTGTCGGTTGGAGCGTCGTCCGCTGTCTCCGTAACTGAGTCAAACGGCGGTTCAACGAGACGGGGCACTGCGTCGTTGTACGTCCGATCCGGAGACTTGACACACTCTATGGGCACAATGGGACTACAATCAACACAAGAGCGCGTTGCTCCGTCGAAGCCGTTGATCGTCACCGACCAGGTGATGATACTCGCAATCCGGTACGTGTCCGCTGCTGGCCGACGAGTGCTTGCAGACTGGCAGCCAACAGCCCCACAGACAGCGCACGTAAGGAGGTAGTCTCGATCTGCCTCGTGGAAGAGCGAAGCCGCCTGCTCGACGTTGGACCGCCGCTGGAGCGCACACTGCTCGCAGATCGTAAACCGGAACAGACCATCCGCTCGGTCGATCTCGTCGGGCCACCGGACATAGCTGCGTGCCTCGCCGAAAATATCGGCTGTCCTGTCCCCGCAGAACCGACACCGGTCAGCCGTTGCGTCGGGCTGGATGTCGGTCATGCAGACCACCGTGCAAGTGTTGACTGCTCGCGAGCAGTCTCAACAGGACAGAGAAACCGCCACTTGTGCCGCTCGCGGATCGACTTGTCTTCCCGATTGCTTGCCTGCCCCGGCTCGCGATAGCCGGTACAGGTCCAGCCCTTGTCTTTCAGCGCTCGAACCATCGCGCCATCGTAGTCTGAGCGCACCCACGTCAACAAGAAGCGAGTGTCGCGGTCGTCGCCCGCTAAGAATCGGTCCTGCGAGCGGGCCAACGCCGCTGAAGCGAGGTTTGGCATCCGGACACCGAGACAAATCCGTGCGGCCTCAACGATTGTGTCGCCGGCGACTACCTCACTGTCGACGATGGGCTTGTCCGCTGACGGGAGGACTCGCCGGGCAGTCGCTCGAATCTCCGCTGGAAGATCGTCGATCTCGACTGGTTCGGGACAAAGTTCACCGTCGACGCCGTACCGGATTCGCTTCTTCGAGATGAGCGGATACCGATACGTGATTGCCCCAACCAGCGAGCCCTGAAAGTACAGTCCGTGGTGGGCGAGATTGACTGACGGGAGCGAGCCCATATAAGAGTGATGCGCCTCGTACACGGCGGCTGCGGTTTCTCTGTCGATTGGCTCAACAACGACGTGGTCAGCGAATCGAACCCCAAGCGGTGCCGTGAACGGATCACTGTCAGCGTGGATCGGACAGGAACACTCTCTTGTGTCTGTTGGCGGGCGATGCTGGAACGACTGCGGTCGTGTCGATGCTGAGTGGGTCATCCTCTCACCCGCCAGAGGAACAGAAAACTACCCAGAGTCACCACGGGATGATGACGATGCCGGCGTCTGGCCCCTCAATGTAGAGCGGTTCTGAGCCCCGGTAGAAGACCGTGAACCGTTCTGGCCGGTACGTGGGCCGCTTAGCAAGCGTTGCGATTGCACGGCTCACATCCGCTGGCGGGAACTGTGGCTCGCCCGACCGGAGTGCAAGGCGGCCAGACTGGAGTTCGTCCCAGGACTGGAATCGGTAGTCAGCTGGCGGAGTAAACGTCTCCCGGGCCGTTGCGACAAGATACGCAGCGCCGTCAACAACCGTTGCAGCGATTGGATACCGAGCATCTTCTGGGCGAACGGTCACGGCGCCGTCGAATGCAGGCACCACGTCGTCCGTCCAGACAAACGGCGAAGGGGGCTTGACGACCGGAATCGGTTGCTCGTCGACCGTCGATACGGCGCTGCTTGCAGGCGATGCATCGCTGGTTTCGGATGTATGCTCTGTCATCCTCTCGCCCGCCGGAGGAACAGAAAACTGCCGCGTCAGTCGAGGCTTGGCAGCCGCTCAGCGACGATGATACCGCCACTCGGCCCCTCCAAATACAGTGCTGTGTGCCCGCGGAAATACAGCGTGTACCGGTCTGGGACGTACTGATGCCCCGTCGAGAGCGTCGCGATGGTCTTCGACAAGAGCCGTGCCGAGAACAGCGGGTCGCCACAATGGTTCGACAGGCGGCCAGATTGCAGTGGCTCCCAGTCGCCGAACTCGTGGTTGGCCGGCGGCGTCAGCGTCGCTCGTGCCGTTGCGATCAGGAAGTCAGCTCCCTCAACAACTTTGCCGGCCGTGTTCGCTACATCTGGAATGTATTCGACACGCTCGTCGAATCCAGTCACCGCTTCGTTTTCCCAACGCAATTCTTCCGGGTGTCCGGCAACCGGCACCGGCGGGCCCTGGAAGGCCTTGTCGCGAATATGTGCCTTCGCTTCTGCCTCACAACCGAATGTCTCCCCACAGGTGCACTCGAACGATTCGTCGTTACAGTAGTAGCCGTCGGTATCCTGTGAGCGGACGAGTTCGCCGTCCTCGTCCATGTAGATAGTGTCGACATACTCCCACGAGTACGACGCCTCGATTTCGTGTTCTTGATCTGGCTTGTTGAAGTTGAACCCGGCTTGTTGGTCTGGCTGTTCATCTCGGTCCTGAGTCGGATCAGTTGTTGTCATCCTCTCACCCCCCAGAGGAACAGAAAATCACTCACTGCAGGGGGCTATTCTTCCTCGCCGTCGGTCGTAAGGCTCGTCTGCCTCGTGGCAAGGAACCGCTCAGGGACGGTCTCGAACGCATCCAGACCTGCCTGCTCGGTCCCTTCGACGTCAACGCCGCTGTGACTGGCTTGCCACGTAGCAGACTCGCGCTCGAAGCCGCCGTCGAAGGCTGTGAGTTCTGTTCGACGGGCCGGCTTTGCAGCTGCTTCAAGCTCCTCAGTGCGGTCTGAAAGCCATTCCATCTGGTCGAACATCCCGTCGAAGTCGCGCTCCTGAAACGGGAACCGGACGGTTGCCTTCGGCGGGAGGGCAGTGTGTGTCTCCCGGCCAGTCCGAATCGCAGTTGGCCGTCCATCGAAAATCCCCCGCTCACGCAATGCGTCGATGTAGTCACTGCCGGCCAGAACGACCAGTTCTCGACACGGAGAGTCCTTCTGATCGGCGGCGTAGGGCCGGCGGAGCCAATCGGCCAGCGCCGAGTGAACGCGAAGTGCCCAGCGATCTAGTCGGCTCTCAGCCCGCTCCCCCGACGGGAGCCAATAGTGTGACTCGCCCTCAATAGGTTCGTCACGCAGGTCTTCGATGGTCGTGTCGTACGGAGCAACCGTCTGCCGAGGCATCAAGATCCCGTGCTCCGCAGAGAGAATGCCCCATGAGTTCGCCCGCCGACCAGCAGTTCGAGCCCATTGGACAGCTGCCTCGGCATACGATCGCTTGACCGAGAAGTACGACGAAGTGTACAGATCGCGAGCCGCAACTGGCTGGTCGGTTTTCGCATCGCCGCACCCGATAAGTACGAAGCGGCCACGAGTCCGCTCAGTCTGTGTAGCAGTCATCTGTCTCCCTCACCCCACTGGGAGCCACAAAACCTCTAGAGTGCACACCTTGTCCTACGTGTGCCCCTCGGTGGGAGTGAGTCCTGCCCGGTATTCGATTCTGTCTCGCTCGTGTTGGTTCCGGTATGCGAGCGTCTGTCCGTTTTCGTACTCGACGACAATCGCATCTTCGAGACCGTCTCCAGTCGCTCTTGACCCGTCAGCGGCCCAGACGGGGTCCATCGGTTCCGCTGTTAGCGGATTCCGATCCGTCTCTGTGGTGGGCCACACACCCTGCGATTTCCAGTATGATTTGATGTGTCTCAGACTCTCTCGAACCGTCTCCCGGATTGAGAGGTGGTCTGCACTCCCGTAGCCGTGTGGCGAAAAGTACTCGCCATGCAGCGCCGCCAGATGGATGCCGTTCCAGTCCACGCCGACGATATCAGCTGGCTCCTCACCAGTTACACGCGGCTGTGTTAGCTCCTCAATCACCGGATACTGCTTCGTCGGACTTGCGCCCAGCAGATGCACGCGCCGTCCGCGCCAGTCCACGATGTCCGTGTACTCGTCGGCTGTCTGATCGGAGTACCCCATCGGGTAGCCGAGTACAATGTCGTCGTCGATCTCCTTGATTGCCTCGTGGCACTTCGGGACGATGATGACCTCTATCCCCGGAAACTTCCGTTTCAGTTCCCGTGCGGCTTGGTTGTACCGTCGCGCTTCCTGCTGGTTGTATGCGTCGCCGAGCATCCCGACCGATGGCTCGTACTGCTCGAAGCGTTCGGTATATCGGTCCAAGTCTGGATTCCGGAAGTCGTTATCCAGCATCTCTATCGGGACGTCGACGTTCCGCAGCGATGACTGATAGCTGTAGTCCTCGCGAACGCCGACGGTGAATCCAAGCCGGTAAGCATCAATTACGAACGGTTCTCGGTGGAGGAACCCAACCCACTCAGCCTGCTGTGCATCGTTGATTGCCGCCGCTGACCAGGAATGTCGCGCCTCTGAAGACATGAAAAGCACCGAGCGCACCGACCGGCGCGCCCAGCTGGCAGGCGCGGCAAAAAACAACCCCCCGGGTTAAATACGGAGACGGGAAGAAGTGTCTACCAGAATGAAGGAAGGCATCGAATCGCAATACGACGACCCTGAGAACTACGAGGGGGACTACCCCCCAGACTGGGCGTACCGGATTGTCTTCCGGAAGCAGTTGGATGACAACACCTGCGCCAACTGTAGCACTCAGTACCAACCGGAAGACTTGGAGGTTTTGCGACGGGTCCCTGCCGAGGACGGTGGAACGAACAAAACGACGAATCTCCTGACAGTGTGTGCGTTCTGCGAAAGCGATGTGAAGCAGGCGGGCCGACTAAACCTGCCGGAGTCAGCCAGACAAGAGCCAGCAGACAGTCCCGAAGAGGACACCTACAGAGTGCTTGCGTTGCAGAGTGACGTTCCGATTACCGAGGAAGTCGAAGGAGAAGAGACTGAAGACAGCGGGCAGTCTCGTGATGTCTCGCGTGTAGAAGTCAACCATGTCCAGACACGGTCGACGAGTCCTCTTCCAGTCAACACGACAACACAGGAAAGCGACGAGCAGTCCGACCATGACGACACCGATGATCGTGCTGGATGGCGACAGTTAGCCATCGCATTTGTTGGAGGCACAGCGATGTTTCTGGGATATCTTTGTGCGATTGCTGTCGCCATTCCTTTCCCCTCGCCTGTGGGTGACGTAGCATTTTATGGCCTCCCGCTGGCCGGGCTTGTTGCTGGAGTCCGCTGGCGGCTGTCGACAGCCGTTGCATCTGTCTGCGTTGTTTTGATGTACGCTGGAATCTGGCAGGCATTCTCGGTGGAGCCGTTCATATCAGTACTGGCGTGGCTTCCCGTGGTTGCGCCACTAGCCGGGATTGCCTACGGGGTCGTAGTCGAGCGTACTGAGTTCTCGCTGCGGAATCATATCTCCCAGCCTCAGATTCTCGACTGATGATCCAGCGCTTCCGTTGACGGGATATACGCTGACAACTCGTCCACGACCGACGGGTCAAACGAGTCAGAGACGTGCCGGACATTCCATAGCCCAGACTGATACACTTCGGACTGCGGCGAGTGATACCCTAGCCAGTCGAGGTCTGACGGCCCTGCAGATCGACGATCCCTCGACACCATCGCGATGGCGTTCGCTTCGATCACCGCTCGGTCACACTCGGGTCCGGGCTTGCCCGGAACGTCAACCCAGAGAAGCGGCAGATCCCGGATATATTCTGAAACGCGCTGTTCGAGTTCGTGTTCCTGCTCGCGAACAGCGGTCGTCTCGGCGTCGGGATTCTGCTCGCCCCAGTGGGGACACTCGTCGTGCCAGCCGTGCTTCTCGATCAGTGCGCGCCCGACGTGCAAGCGGAAGATTGAGCCTCGGTGATTCCCGCCGCCGGCGTACTTGCCCTGGACGTTGCCTCGGTGCTGCCGGAGCCGGTTCCAGAGTGTGTTCGACGAACCTTCACTGACGCCGACGGTGCCGATTCGGGAGAGTCGCCAATCGACCGCTGTCGTTGCGCGAAGGTCGCTTGCTGGCGAGAAAAAGAAGTACACTCCTCGGTCAGGCCAATCCAACCGACCAGTGACATCCCCGAGGTAGTACGGCCCTCCGATCTGGTCACGCAAATCTGCTAAGACACTCAGAAACTGTCCGACAGGACTGCCACCTGACGCTGCTGTGGAACGCATATTCGACTCCCTCACCCACCAAGGGAGTCACAAAATACGGCTCTCAAGCACGTCTGGAAAGACACCGCTCCTTCTCAGCTCTCACCTTCGACGGCGTTGATCAGCTCCGCCGCAGTCGATGAGATACGGTTCAGCCGGTCCTGCAACGTCTCCGGTGCGTCGCCGTCCCACGCCGCCAAGTAGAACGCCGAGTTATCGGGGTCCAACTCGAAATGGCGACTCACGACGTAGGCGACCGCCTCGGCTTCGACCTCTCGCTTCGAGCGCTCCGTCTCATCGTCGACATCGAAGTGAAGAGCAGCGTGGGCGAACTCGTGGATGAGTGTACTCGCAAGAGCGGCCCGATTGTCCCGGTCGACCGCTTCGACCATTGGATTCGTAGTCACGACGCTCCGACGCTGGCAGACGCCCCGAGCAGACCCATGCTCCCACTCCGCTGGAGCAACGATTCGTGCGTCGACGCCGATCTCGTCGGTTGCATCCAACAGGTCCTCAACGAGTCCATCCGGGTCGCCGTGAGCTTCCGTCTCCAGTTCAGGAAGCGGCTCGCCTTCGGTCTGGGAGACATCGAACACCGACGTTGGCCGGAATCCGACTAGCCCCCGCCGCCACTCCTCGGGGCCTGTCTCGTCGTACTCACAGTCCGTGTTCTCGTGGTACGACGGTGAGTTCCCGCATTCGGGGCACTTCTTCGTGATGATGGGAGCCCAGATCCAGATTGCATCCTCGCCGCTCTGGACGTACCGGTCGAACTCGTCTTGCCACGTATTGTACCCCGCAACGCGGGTCGCTTCGGGACACTGGAGCTTGATGAGCAGGGTGTTCCGGGCACTGTAGTCGTGGAACTTCGACTGCACGTCAAGCCACTCCTGGAACTGCTCGCTGGCCTGTGCCTCGTTCGTGAGGTCGGCAAGATCTTCGACCCACGAGTCAAGCTGCTCGCGCATCTCGTCGTCTCGGGAGTCCGAATCGTCGAATGTGCAGGTGCTCTGCTGGCTAGACTGCTCTGGAGTGTCTGACTGTATCGTTGACATTGGTCTATCTCCGGGACGCGCTCTCGGGCACGCCCCCGCACCTCCACTGGGGGTCAGAAAATCGACGCTGTAGCTCAGTGAGAAGGGACCTTGCCACTAACCAACACTAACTGGTATATCAGGCAGTGTGTTGGTTAGCCTGCGAGTTGGCTACTCCTTGCTTTGCGCCTCCCAGCCCTCATGGAAGTACACCAGCGCTAAGTCCGAGTCGAAGCACTTGCCGGACGGGACGTGCTGCAAGACTTCTTGCTCTGGAATCGGCTCAACCACGCCCTCCGCAAGCAGACGAGTGACTACGTCGCGGCTCCGTGGCTCGTCGATCTCAACGGTATCGGGACGCTGCCGGTCGCGGTCCTGTGCGATCTGTTCGCGCTCGAAACGCTCGTAGTCTGGAACTGTTTCGGTCGGGTCCATAGTGGAGAATCCCTCACTCGACTGGGAGACACAAAATTAGCGCTAACCAACAATTGAGAAGCACTGCAGGGGATGTTGGTTAGGACACACCACCGTTTCCGCAAAACCACTAGATCAGGCGCATGGAATCTCCGGGATCGTCGCCGATGATGTCCGCCAATCCGTAGACAGCGATTGAGTCCGTATACCCCTGCGCTCGGACTGCCTTCTCGATCCCCTTCTTCGCTGGCTTATCATCAGTGAGTACGACAACACCTGTCGTTTCCCGGTCTCTGACGTACTGGATGGCCAACCCGGCGAGAATCGCATCGGTTTTCTCTACCTCGTGTTCAACTTGCTCGGTTTCGTTCGCAATGGTTCGTCTGGCGATATCGCTCCCAGCGACAGCGTCTCCATCCGCCGGCGATGGAGCCTCTATGATTGTGGCCCAGCCCTCGTTGAGCGCTGTTTGGACGCGGTCCGTCTTTGCTCCACCGAGTTCACCGATCACGCGCTGTGGGAGTTTACAGATAACGCCGGCGTTCTGAATTGCACTCCGAAAGCGTCGATACTGAGAGTTCGAGGGACGGCCGATCGCATAGAATATGTTTGCGTCAACGAGGACGTCTTGGTCGGCAGCGAACGGTATGTCGGTTCCCATCCGAGAGACTCACCTATCGGGGTCCGACGTACGGGCCGGGGCACCAGATATTTCATCAAGGTCAGGGAGATCAATTGTATCATATACATCTGGGAAGAGATACTTGAAGAACGGGTCATGCTCCTGACCGACAGCCAGTGTCGGTTTCAGCGCGTAGATGATCATCATCGCTTCTGTCTCGCGAACGTCGATATCAGTGGCGACCATCCGTTGGGTTGTCTTGCCCGCGAAGTGGAGTCCAGCACCCCGTAATGCAGCAATGAGCTTTCCAATACCGTAGCGGTCCATGAAATACTCAACGTCTTCGTCGACTTCCTGAAGCGCAAGGGCGTGGAGAACGGTTGGCGTGATAACAATCGGGACGTACTGCTCAACGATGATTACCGGGTCAGCAGTCAGTTCCTGAGGGCGCGTCGAATCATCGCGATCGACCAAGCCGAGGTCAACCAGCTGATCAACGTACTCATAAGTGGTCGATTTCGAGAGATCGAGTGCGTCCATGATCTCCGGTGGCGCAACCGGTCCCCAGTAACACACGTAGACGTAGACGCGAGCCAATGCCGGGTGGTTGAGCAGTTGGACAATGGTTTCGAGCCGAGCAGCGTTCTGAGCTAGTGTCTCTGGCTTGAGCGTCTCTTCGTCCATTATATCCATCGGTGGCGGATCCAACGCGTCAATCCCACCATCCGGACGAACGTGATTGTGGTCAGAGGTCATACTAGTTAGTCCGTAGTCCATGAACTTCAGACTATTGCTGCAGCTGTCAACAACTGTGACATTGCCCGGGTGAAGGGCTCGGTAACACGCCCAGTATATCGTTAGTCCACTGGGATCTCTCCGGGAAATAAGTGCGACAAGAGGCCGGATGAGGACTTCAAACCCGCTGAAAGCGGCCTGAGACAACGATTCGTCGATTTGTTCTTGTCGCGAGCTCCCTGTGATTACATATATACAAGGTGACAGTTGCTTCTCCGGTCATATTAGCGCTAACCAACAATGTAGAAGTACAGCGGTCGCTGTTGGTTAGCCAGCGGTACTGTTTCCGCAAAACCACGGGGAGCCGCGTCAGTTCGGGAGCTTCGGCGCTATCACGAATTGCATCGCTCCATCGGCGTCGGGGAACTCCGATCTGAGCACGAGCGGGACCCCGTCTCCGATGTGTAACACCCGGTTTGTGCCGTCTGGAAGACCAGCGTGGGCCGATTTGACTAACGATGAATCCAGTTTCACCTCTACATCCGCAGGCTCGAAGGCGATGAGATCAGTCTTCGCTCGGCGGTAGGTCATGCTGTCAGTGTCTCCGCTTGCGACGAACCGCATCTCTCCGGCCTCAGAATCTACCGTGAGGTCAAACCGGTCGCCAAGCATATCCGCTGCCGAGAGTCCAAGCGACATATCGTCTGGACTCAGGTGGACGGTCGCTGGAATATCAATATCCGGCATTTCAACAGGGTAGCGGAGCGATTCAACCGAGTCCAGTTCGATAGTGCGCGTTATTCCGTCGATGTCGATTTCCAGTGTGCTATTCGCTGCATCGAGTGCAAACTGTGCGAGGTCACCTGCATTACTGATCGAGAGTGCATCTCGAACCCGTTCGACATTTACCCCGAGCGTCCCTGTCGCCGCGTCGAAAGAACTGAACGAACTCCCAGCGACGCGCAGATCGACCATCGCGTGTCCCTGCCGGTCAGCTGCTCGAATCGCAATCCCAGAGTCCCCAATCCCCAGTCGTGCCTTGTCTGTGACCGTACTTACTGCCGAGAATATCTGGTCGAACAACTGCACGTCTCCGCTCATCTGGAGATACTGTGGGGCGTCGAGCGTCAGGAGATCCGTGGAATCCACGTCCGCTGGTGTCTCATCCGCTGTTTCTGACGCGCCCATTTCGGTGTCTGTGGTTGCTGCTTCGGTGCTACTGGCCGCTGTTGACTGTGACATCTCGATTACCCTCCACTTCCCGGAGGGGCCACAAAATCTACCATTGAGGCTGCTAAGGGACCACCGATGCGAGGCGATGCGTCCGGTAGTCGACTGTCCAACGCGAGTGGTTCTGCGTGATTCGGTACTCTCGGACGACGGCAACATCTTCTAGTGACTCGTCGGGCTGCTCCCACGCAAATTCGTAGCCAGCGACTACATCACCCCCATCGAGATATCCGACTGGATGCTCGGGGCCGTCCCACTCGACTGAGACTGTGTCGCCACCGTTGGTGGGTTGGACTCCACGGCTGACTGTCCCTTGAATGACCGACGGATCGCTCGTCAACCCGTGCAACTGTGCCAAGTCGCTGGCTTTGATCGTGAACTTGTCTTCCTCTCCGACGAATGAGTGCCGAGCCTCGTCCCGGGCAGTTGAGTGATAGTCTATCGTCTCGATACTGACACCGAGCGCATCCGACAGGAGGTGTGCAAACTCAGCAGCCCCCGTGAGGACTGCTTGGTTCTGCTCCTCGATCTGCAGGGTCGTTTCCGGCGTCCGAAGCTCCCTCGTGTATGGGTTCTCCGGCCGCTCGACGGGCATACAGCTGCACAGGAGCGTGCCCTCCGGCCCGGTTAAGATCCACGGCTGCTTCCCACACGGGATTGCAGAGTATTTCGACGCCGTGTACCGCCCACCGCCGGTAAGGACTCGAAGTGCCTTTTCGAGTGCTTGGGCGTCGATCCCGTACCCGTAGCTGTCTGCAAGTCCGTCGATGAATGTGACTCGTGTGTCGACTGAACTGAAGTCGCCGTACGTGGCTGGAATCTGGAGGCAGTCGCCAGTCGCGTATTGCTCAACGTACTCTCCGACGTCGCCGTCGACAACCCACCGAGTTTGCTGTTTACTTGCTCGACCAGCCGACGTGTTGGTCGTCGACGCTGGCCGCTGCGTTGTGAGGCCCCAGTCCTTGTCCGGGGATGCCCAACTGGCTCCGTCGCGATTGGGCGCGCGACACGCCGTCGCACATCGAGCGATGTTCACCGCATCGGGAGTGAGGTCGTTGTCGGCGCTGTCTCCGTCTCCGAACGTACCGAGTCTGTGGTCAGTCATCCTCTCACCCGCCAGAGGAACACAAAATTGCCACTGGCGCTCCAGACAGGGAGAGCTTCATCGAATGGACAGACACCCCTCTATCGATGTGTTCGATCTGTTCTAGTAGAAGGGATTGACAGCTGGAAGGATTCGAATTAGAATAACAATCGAATAAAAATGGGATAGAGAGGCCGTATTACCGCTAAAATAGCGGAGTAGACGATAATATAACCAGCATCAGATATGTCGTAACGCAAGAAACAGAAATGCAAATAGGTACAACACATAGAACACATCGATAGAGGGGTGTGTGTATGTTCGTTCTAGAAAACTAGAAGAAAGAAAAGCGACCGACAATTTCTATGGTTTCATCAAGGCTGTATTCACGTTGTCGGTTACCCTCTCCTGTGAAATCGTACGGTCTGATGTCTCTTGTGCCTTCTTCACGTGATGAATTATCCGATCAAGCCCCCCCTCCTCGGATAAGTCAAACACATCGATAGAGGGGTGTGTGTTTCTCCTATTGTTGTCGTTGAACCACTCCATTAGGCATTAGATGCTTGATCAACCCCTTCACCCTTGGAGAGATGAACACATCGATAGAGGTGTGTGTTTCATCCCTATTGTTACTGGAACACTTCGCCAGGCGTTAGATATATTACCAAGGGCTCTATCTGAATATCCGCTATTGGCTTGAATAATGTACTGAAACGAGAGATCACACTTCGATAGGGGTGGCGAACATTTTTTATAACTTGCCCGTATGCTCTCCAATATGGGTACTGACGACTCCGATGGTTCTCGAGATAATTCGGGAGCACCGGAGGACGAGATCACGACACAAGCAGACCTTTCTTCTAATACGGCTGAACCCGAACCGGAGCCGACGTCCAATAACGCCTCAACTATCGATGAACAATCGCCGTCAACTAATTTCAGCTCTGACGATTCCTCCCAGTCGATCGAGGATATGCTACTTGAATTCGATGAACAGGACGGACTGATTCGTGACCGGTCGCTTCTCGACCCAAACTATGTCGTTGAAGAGGATCGGATCGTCGGCCGTGACGAGCAACTTCAGGAAGTCACTAAGATGCTTCGTGTCGCACTTGGGGATAATCGACCTCCAAATCTTTTCCTTTATGGGCCGTCCGGAACCGGCAAGTCACTTATTACGAAAGCGGTCTGTAACAACATCAGCCGTATCTGTAAATCTCGCGATATCAGCTTTGGCACGATTGAGGTCAACTGCCAAGACCTCGACACCCTTGGGGTTGCAGTCTATGAACTGGCAAAACAGGCAGCTGACCAAGCTGGCGTGGATGTCGAAGTCCCAAAACATGGCGTTGCGACGAAAGAAAAATGGGACGAACTCTATCGGATTGTGAACGAACATTTCGATTCTGTTGCTTTCGTGCTTGATGAACTCGATATGCTTGTCGGCCGTCGCGATAAACAGGAGCCAGCATTTTCGCGGCTTCTATATCAACTCTCGCGAGCTGGCGCTAACGACGACCTCACGGCATACATTTCGGTGGTTGCAATATCTAACGATACTAGGATGATGGAGTCTGTGGGAAGCCGAGCACTGAGTTCGTTCACTCCGGAAGATGTTCATTTCAATGACTACGACGCAAACCAGCTACAGGCAATCCTCCGTCGACGGCAAGACGCCTTTCACGATGATGTCGTTGATGACGATGTTATCCCTCTTACAGCAGCCTTTGCAGCGCAAACACACGGTGACGCCAGGAAGGCGATCGACCTCATCCGCGTTGCTGGTGAACTTGCCGAACGCGAAGGGGATGATCGCGTTCAAGAAGCACACGTCCGAGAAGCTCAAGAAAAGGTCGAAAAGAACCGCGTCCTCGAGGTCGTTCGGGGTATTAGCACCCAGAAAAAATTATCTCTCTACGCGACAGCAACGGTCGCTGCCGAAGCTAACGATGGGACTGCTAGAAGCACAACCGGGTATCGTGTCTACCAATTTCTTACTGAGTCGCTCGAGGCTGACCAGTACCATCAAGAAACGTATGTGAATAAAATGAAGGAATTGACGACGTATTCACTCGTTGATTTCGAGCGGCGGAGCCATGGCCCAACATCTGGGATGTTTTTAGAATTTCAGTTTGGTGAGCGACCCGAGACAATTCTTGAAACGCTTCGTGAAGATTCACGTATCGATATGGTATCTACCGATGCGGTCGAGTCTGTGGTGAAAGCCCAGATCCGAAATCAAACCTAGAAAACCAGTTTCATTGTACTGCCACCAAAGCTGGGAAGACACCCCTCTATCGATGTGTATATAGTAAACGCTACTACGGCACATACCTCTGGAGCACACTCTAGTTAAGTCAAATTAGTAGGATGAAACACCGCTCTCTCCGTCAGACGCTTGTCACACCCCTCTATCGATGTGTGATTACCCCCGAGAATCTTAGAAACCGTTGAAATCACGGAAATCGAATTTTTGAGGCCTTTATTCTTCGAGTAACATCGACCTCCTAAATTTGCATATTGTTTTATCGAAACAGAATCAGTAGTAGAACAGATAACCAGACACCCCCATATCAATGTGTTCGCCCGTTGCCCCCAAATTAGTATACCTCTTGTTGAGATGGCCCGCTGTTCTTATGCGATATCCTCCCGTGGTGAACGGCGGGGAGGATGTCATGAACGGTATCAAGAAGTTCTTCGAAATCACGGTAGCGAACCGTTGAAACGTAGGCGAGTACACGATCACCTCTCGGACTTGAGCCTCCACGGCCGTGGTGAATCGCCAGACGTGGTTCGATTTCACTGTTTTAGAGATTGCTTGATGTTGTGAACCGCACACATCAGGACGAGTTCACGAAATTCACCGTACCAAGTTCGCGCACGCACGGCGTCGCCGAGCGTGCGCTTGATCGTGGAGAAGACGGTCTCACACATCGCTCGTTGGCGGTATCGAGGCCCATCGATCCGCGCGTTGTGCGCGTGATCGATGGGTCGGAACTCACGATGTTTGATCAGCGGTCTCACGCCC
>NZ_LIUF01000011.1 GCF_001280425.1 Haloarcula rubripromontorii
AAGAGACAGCAACATGGGACACGAGGTTCTCCTCGTTGACCTCGCTGGAACACAGAACGACCTCGCGACACACTTCGGACTCTCCATCGTCGAGGACGACGACGCGGATGGCGTCACCATCGATGCCCCGATCTCGGCCGTCTTCGGTGACGACTGGGCGTTCCTCCGAGACAACATCGATGACCTTCTGGATCGGATGACGTTCCCGACCGACGAGGGGCCGGACCTTATCCCAGCTGATCTCGGGCTCGGTGGCGCAGACAATAACCTCGCGAACGTCCCACTCGAAGAGCGCTACCAGAAACTCGATGGCTTCGTTGAGGACCTCGTCGCCGACCAGTACGACCTCGTCATCTTCGACCTGCCCGGCAAGGAGGACAACATCGCACTCAACGGGCTCTTCGCTGCTCGGAACGTCGTCGCTCCGCTGAAACCCGGTGCCTTCGAGCGTGACCAGCTCCAAAAACTGGATGCGACGCTGGACGAGATCAGCACTGACCTCGATGTCGACCTCGGGTTGGCGCTAATCATCCCGACGATCATCAGTAGCCAGGAGACCCTCTCGGAGTCGTTCGTCGAGTACGTGACCGAAGAGTACCCTGAGATCGTCGGTGAACCCGTCACCAAGACCGCCGATATCGGGAACAACCAGAACGCCGGTCGGACGCTCTATGCCGTCCCTGACGACGAACTCTATGCGACCGGGAAGCGAGCCCGTGAGGCGTACAGTGCGAACACTGAGCAACTGCTGACCCAACTCACAGACCGATGAGTGACACTACTGACGACCGCGACCCTGAAGAACTGCTTGAACAGTCGAAAGAACAGAAACGTCACCGCAGCCAACCGCAACAGGACACCGAATCAGAGGAGCCCTCGCTGGAGGAGTACATCGCCGACATCTACGAAGAGCTCGACGCCGGCGAGGTACCAACGAATCTGACGATGCGGGATCAGAACCTTGCAGCACTGATCCGTGGCCTTGACGAGGCCAATCAACTCGACGCCGTTGGGGCCGATGTTCGCGAGTATCTCGACAGGGATGGGGTCGACTCGGAGAGTCGTGGGTCAGTTCTGGGCTTGCTCGTTCGGGCAGGACTTGCTGAGGTTCGTCCAGACCTCATCGAAGCCGGTGAAGCAGGGTACGAGACGTACACCGAACGCCAAGAGACGCAGTTCTAATCGGCTCTTTTTGCATCACATATCGGTTGTTGTGAATACGGTTTATTTATTCTTCTGAACAGCTGAAACGGCTGTTCAGTATGTCTGCGTATTGGACGTCGAGGGTCCTACCAGCTTCGGATGATGTTCGAAGTGCCGTACACGATGGAGGCCACAACTCTTTCATATCTGCACGAGAGTTCAGACGACGCCCCCTGAAAATCAACAACGTGCTTCACAAAAGCAATGACCGTCAGTCCCCTATGTGGAGGAACGGCCTAACCGTCGCTACCGGCCGCCGTCCCACTCGTCCCGCAGCAGGCCGTACAGCTCCATGTCGTGGTACTCGCCGCGGTACCAGGCGGCCTCGCGGCGGGTGCCTTCGTGCTCGAAGCCCAGTGACTCTAGCAGCGCGGCCGAGGCCTCGTTGAAGCTGCCAGCGCGGGCGTGGATGCGGCGCATGTTGCGGTCTTCGAAGGCGTACCGGACCATCTGGAGGGCGGCGTCGGAGCCGTATCCTTGACTGTGGTGGTCAGGGTGCACCCAGTAGGCAAGCTCGGCTGACCGCGCGCGACGGGTCTCGTCGGGGCCGTATCGGGACTCCATCAGCGAGACATGGCCGACGGGGTCGCCGTCGACGCAGGCCAGACAGTGAACGTCCTCCTCGGCGGTCAGGACGGTCTCGAAGAACTCCTCGGCCAACTCGCCGTTCGTCGGGTTGACGTCCATCGCGGGCCGCCAGATGCGGGGGTCGTTGATGGCGCGCTGCACGAACGGGACGTCCTCGCGTTCGACCGGCCGGAGGGTCACGGTTTCGCCCTCCAAGAACGTGGGTCCAGGCATAGCTTCGCCTGGTCGGGCGGCCCACAAGGGTCTTGTGTAAACTCATAGTGTGGTGCCATATGACGAGGGCTACGTGACTGCGGAGCCGGTCCTGAAGACAGGCTGCCCGGAACGGCTATGTCGGTCTTTGTTAGTCCACATCGGAGACACACAGCCAATCCTACCGGCTGGTTCCGCCACATTCGACTGAGCCGACCTCACTCGTCGTGCTACATCCCACGTTTGCGCTGACCAACTCCCACGCGAACTATGTAACAGTGTACTCCCAAAGAATTGCAGAGTTCTCACCGATTAACGCGCTCGGTGCTCTGCCGTTCTGGCCGTCTTTTCGAACTTCCGCTGGATTCCAGACGACACGGATGGTAGTTCCCGACAGGTCACCGACACCGCCGAGCAAAATCGACTCTCCGGCTGTCCAGTAGTCCCCTACACCAGACTGATCATTCCCTTCGGTCAGTTTTTCGCCAACCGTTGCGTACCCACCATTTGGGTCCGTATCTGGGCCACCGATATCGACCGGCTCTGTCGAGACGATCAGCACCTGATCTGCGCGGATTCTATCGCCGTGCGTGAGCGTAAGTTCAAGTCGCTCTTCAGAACTATCTTCATCAAGTAATCGTTGCTCAAATCCGGCACTCGGGGCTGGCTGGCTGGCGTCAATAATATCAAGAGCTATTACAGAGACTGTCGCCGCAAATATGACTGCCACCGCCGTCATAAGAAGAACCGAGATAACCGACGAGACAGCACGTTTCTCCATGCTACAAAATATAGCTGATTGCTTATATATAAATTTCTGTATCTATCATCTTCTAAATTAATAAATTTAATATATAATAAAACGCTTTGCAGAGTCTATGTTGATTTTTACTAGAAATATAAGATATATAGTCCGTACTGACCAATCGGATTTGTCCGGATAAAAGGGTTTCATGCCGAGGCTTTCTTTGGCAAGGCTCTCGGAACTCACATGTGGTTGGAATAGGGACACTCATTGTTGCAGTTACAATCATTGTGGCGATGACACTGACCCTCGGTCTGTTGCTTCGCCTATTGAGAGATGCTGATGGGCTCTGAACAGTCGACTAGTTCACTGTACTGACTGAAAGCCATCCACAACCTCGCGAATAGTATAGCCGTATTCACAACGACTGATATCGGTAGTCAGTATCTGGAGTTTGCATCCGGCTTGTGTATCTGTATATTGTATCTAGATATGCTATTCGACTCTAGTCTACAGATATTCGATATAGCAGTATACAGTTTACCGATGATGACGCTGCTGATCAGATTACCCCGAGGACTCAGTCGATATCAGCGAACTCGCCAGCCAGTTCGGCATCGACAATGCTGTCGAACCCACACTGTGGACAGGTAATCGACAGGCCGTCGATAGCCGCCGCCTCGACGCGCTGGAGGACACCCTGACAGATGTGCTTCCTACAGTCAGGACACCGGACCGCCTGAAGAGTCACGGGTTTCGCGTGGCGCAGACAGTCCTTGCACCCAGAATACGCAGGGACGACCGCGTTGCACCGGGTAATGCGGTACGTAGACCCCTGGTTTCCAGCGCCACAGGCGGGCGCGGCTTCGCCGTAGGCGGCCGCCTGCGGGTCCGGGAAGTGGTACTTCTCGGCTTTCCCGCCGCTGACGACCACCCACGGAACCCGCTGGTCCAGCACCTCGACGTCGTCGACGTCGAACGCCCGACCGTCTTCAGTCCAGTCCGGCGACTCGAGCGCGTACAGCGAGACCTCATGATGGTCGGGATAGCGCACCAGCTCCAGGCCGAACACCGCCGATCGAGAATTGAGTCGGAGTACGCGTTTCGATTCGCGGTCATCGGTCGGGTCCTCGATGGCCCGTTCGACAACATCGGTGACGTCCCAGGTGCGTGTGTCGCCGTTGACCACGAGCAAGTCACCTGCTTCGATATCCTGGATCGTCTCGACGAGCGCCGGGCCGACACCGGCGTCGACGGAATCAGTGACAGCCATCAATCGTCACCCGAAATCGTGTCGGGACATCCGTCTTTAGCTAAGAGAGAAACCGCGTGACAGCAGCGGCTTATCGAGGCTTCTTTTCGAGAGGAATGAGGAGGCGATAGCTGTGTCCAACAGAGCCTCCTCATCGAGAATCATGCGTCGGCTCACTACACTGTTTCCCTCTGAGTTCCTCGAAGAGCACGCCGAGGAACTCGGCGTGGTCGAGCGAGAGGGTAAGCTCCAGATTCCTGTCCTCGTGTGGGCGCTCGTGTTCGGCTTCGCCGCAGGCGAGAGCCGAACACTCGCTGGGTTTAGACGCTGCTACAACGCTACAGCTGACGAACCGATCTCTTCTGGCGGCTTCTATCACCGGTTGACACCGTTACTCGCAGAGTATCTCCGCGACCTCGTCGAGCGCGGCCTCGACGAAGTCGCTGTCCCTGATGCTGTTGATGCTGATATCGACCGGTTCAGGGACGTGATGATCGCTGATGGAACGGTGTTGCGGTTGCACGAGTTTCTTTCTGATGAGTTTCAAGCCCGCCACGAGGAGCAGGCTGGAGCGAAGCTCCACCTGCTCCACAACGCTACCGACCAGACCATAGAACGGATCGATGTGACTGATGAGAAAACGCACGACAGCGCGCTATTCAAGACAGGATCGTGGCTGCAAGGACGACTGGTTCTGTTTGATCGAGCGTACTTCAAATACCGCCGCTTTGCGTTGATCGACGAGAACGACGGCTACTTCGTGAGTCGGCTGAAGCAGAACGCAAATCCGGTGATAACGGCGGAATTACGGGAATGGCGCGGCCGCGCCATTCCCTTGGAGGGCAAACAGATCCACGATGTGGTCGATGATCTCTCGCGGAAGTACATCGACGTAGAGGTGGAAGCGGAGTTCAAGCGTGGCCAGTACGAGGGAACCCGGTCGCTGGACACGAAGCGATTTCGCGTCGTCGGCGTCCGCAACGAGGACGCCGACGACTACCACCTATACATCACGAATCTACCGAGAGAGGAGTTTCTCCCGGCGGATCTAGCGACGCTGTATCGGTGTCGATGGGAAGTAGAAACGTTGTTCCGTGAGTTGAAGACGCAGTACGAACTGGACGAATTCGACACGAACAACCCTGATGTCGTGAAGATTCTACTGTACGCAGCGTTGCTGTCACTGCTGGTGAGTCGTGAGTTGTTGGATCTGGTCACTGAGCAGGCCGACGATGAGATCGTGTTTCCGCCGGAACGCTGGGCGGCGACCTTCCGGTCGCACGCCCAGCTCATCCTTCACGAACTCGGTGAGTACCTCGGTTACTCGCCACCGCCGTTGTTGGAGCGGCTAATCGAAGATGCCCAGAAAATCCACCAACAACGACCGATCTTACAAGAGACGCTCGCTACCGCTACACAACCGAGGTGTGAGTCTTAGCTAAAGACGAATAGTGCGGGGGTTCATCGACGAGGAGATCACTGTCTTCAAGGATAACGGCCTGACGCCCGCCGCCGAGACCCTCGTCCATGAGGAGTTCCTGCTAGAGGACGAAGCTATCCTGGAAGCGTATCACAACGCCTGTAACGATTTCGCTGAGGAAATTGAGATACTGTTCGATCGTTCCTCGGCGTACAGCCTCATCGATCCCGATGACGACACCTTCGAGGAACTCTGCGGGATGCTCGACAGTGTTGACGACGAAGTCTGGCGGGCTGATGACGTGCTCGGCTGGGTCTACGAATACTACAACGTCAAACTCCTCGACGATCTACGTCGCAAGGGCGACCGCGAAGGGCTCGACCCCGAGGATGTCCCGCCGGCGAATCAGTTCTACACCCCCCACTGGGTCGTCCGGATGCTCACCGACAACTCCCTCGGAAAGCTCTATCTCGAACACACCGGGGAGCTGCAGGATGTCGTCGACACCCAGGATTCGTTCGCCCCCGAGGAGCGCAAGAACCGTCCACTCTCACCTGACGAGTCACCCGACATCGCCGACTTCTGTACCTACCTTGTTCCGAGTGAGGAGGCGGGCGAGCCGACCGACTTCGACCACCCTCGGGAGCTGCGGGTCATCGACCCGGCATGTGGCAGCGGCCACTTCCTCCTCTACGCTTTCGACGTGCTCGAACGCATCTGGCGCACCGAAACAGACCACCCCAGCGAGCAGATTCCCAGAAAGATTCTGCAGCACAACCTCTACGGCGTCGACCTGGATATGCGGGCCTGCCAGCTCGCAGCGTTCAATCTCTACCTCAAGGGTCGCACCCGGGCCGAAGCCGAGGGCGCCGATGGCTTCGACATGCCGGAGGTGGGGATCGTCTGTGCCGACGCCTCGATCGCGGAGATCGACGGCGTCGAGGCGGTGTTCGACGAGGTCGCCGGCGATGATCCCGAGGTCCAACAGGCGCTTGAGCGCATCCTCGACGCTTTCGAGGAGGTCCACGGTCTCGGTAGCTTGCTCGACGTGCGCGGCACCCTCGGTGACCTGTTCGAAGACGACGCCGACATCGGCGGCACACAGCTGACCCTCGGCGACGACCCCCGCGAAAGTCACACACTCGGGCAGGTACTACACAGCCTGCGCGAAGCCGTCGAGGAACATCGGGAGTCGGACTCGTTCCTCGCGCAGGACCTCCGGAGTTTCGTGCGCCTGCTGGACATTCTGGCCCAGGACTACGACGTGGCGCTGATGAATCCGCCGTATGGAGCACACGGGCGAATGCCTGATATTGTACAAGAATATGTCGAGGAAAAATACAGTTATAAAGACGAATATTATATTTCATTCTTTGAGGTATGCTCGAATTTACTACCGCAGAACGGTAGATTGGGTATGCTTGTTCCTCGATCGTTTATGTTTAAGAGCAGTTTCCAATCCTTTAGAGATCAGTTTTTGAATTCGGGGGGAACTATCGATTTCTTAGCAGAATTCGGCCTAGGTATACTCGATAACGCTACTGTAAGGACTTCTGGCACGGTTTTAGCGCCGAACACGGAATCTTCCAACCTAGGGACATTCATCAGATTACATGATGTTAAATCAGATGAGAAAGAAGAGGCATTCATCCGTAGTTCATTTGAAGGAGAGTTTGACGACGTTAAAAGACGATATTCAGTAAGTGCTGATGAATTCACTCAGGTTCCAGGGAGCCCAATTAGTTACTGGACCCCAGATGAAGTCCGAGAACTACATCAATCCCATGAAAAGTTAGATGCGGATACTGCAGGCATTGAGGGAGGATCTGTCTCAACAATCGCAACGGGTTTGCAGACGGGAGATAATCCGCGATTCATTCGGAAACACTGGGGATCCCCAGATACAGATGAATTCAAGCCCTTAGCCAAAGGTGGGGAAGATGCCTGGGTAGTCCCATCAGTGACCACAAAAATAAACTGGCGGGATGGAGGGGTTGAGATGCAACGGATTGACTCTGCCCGATTCCAGAACCCACAGCACTACGGGAAAGAGGGTCTTACTTGGAATCAAGTAAAGGAGACAGGACGCCGGTTCGGGTTTTACCCAGAAGGAGGGATTTTCGACCAAACCGGATCGATGGTCTTCCCTGAAGACTATCTTTCACCATGGAAACTGATGGGGGTTCTAAATACAGACTTATATCATGCTCTGTTCCTCTCTTTAACGCCCGAACGGCACTGGAATCCCGGAGATGTTGCTAGAATTCCTTGGGTCTTCGATCAACAAGACTCACGAATTGCTGAGGTTACCAAATCTCAGTATCAGGAAGTCATTAGTCTAAGATCCAGTAATCCGACTAGCCCGTATTACGTTGGCCCGCGAATTTTACCCACCCGATCTAGCTCTGGATGGTTCTACAACCATGAACACGTTCGTAATCGGAAGATCATACAGAACATTACATTTCAAGAAGTAGCTCCAAGGGTGTCTCTGCAGGAGGCAGCTCGTCAATCTATAGGATCCAGGGTAGAGATTAACAAGCAACTGGAAGAACTCGCAGAAAAAGCAGATGAAATAGTATTCGAGGATTTAGATATTACAGACGGCACACAAAATCAAATCCGACAAGAAATCTTCCTCCGAACCGCTGAAAGCCCCGAAGATCGCGAAGTCATGGGCCTAGAGTCTGTCCCCGAGAACCCAGACAACATCGACAAGCAGGTCAAGGACCTCGTCCATCACTTCGCAATGGAGGCCGTCCGAGAGGAAAACGACGGCATTGTCCCACTACACGGCGTCGACGACCAGCCGAACATGCTGGACCGCATCGTCGAGCGCTTCGAGAACGCCTACGGTGAGCACGCCGAGGACCGACTGGTCGAGGTCGACGAAATTCTCGGTGCCGAGTCCGCCGCCGAGGAGGCCTATCCCAACCTCCGGCGGTGGATCGCCGAGGACCTGTTCAACTACCACGTAAGCCGGATGGAAAATACGCCCATCGTCTGGAAGCTGACAACCGAGCGTCTACTCGCCGACTCCACCGGCGAGGGGTTCGCGTGCTTCGTCGACTACCACAGCCTCGACTCGGGGCTATTCGACCGTCTCTCAAACCAATACCTAGAACCGCGGAAGGCCGAACTCCGAGAGCAGCGCAGTGCCGCGAACCGCCGCCGGAGCGATGATTCTCTGTCCGCCAGCGAGCAAGCCGAGGCAGCCGAACAGTACGAGCGCTGTGCAAGCGGACTCGACCAGATCGCCGTCTTCGAGGACGTCATCCAGGATCTCGGGAGCGTAGACGAACGCGAGTTCGAAGAATCGGATCGTGCGCTGGTGAAGGACCTCGCGCCGAAAGTCGCCGCGTTCTGCGAGGAGACCCGCGAGCGCGTTGACACGCTCGGGGAGCTGCACGAGCGCAAGGACTCGACGTGGTTCAAGGACACCTTCTCGGAGAAATTCTGGGAGACCGTCGACGAGTGGCGCGACGAGTGGCTCGACGCGCTTGCGGAACTCGAAGGTGCCTGTGAAGCATACGCCAAGCCGACCGACGAGCCTGTAGAAGCACACCTTGCTGACCTGTTCGACTACTTCAACTGGCGGCTCAAGGGCTCAGACCACTACTCCAGTTCAGGCATCCTGTTCATGACTTACTACTTCGAGCGTGAAGGTTCCGACCTGCTCGACGAGAACGGACAACCCCACGATCATCTCTCCGAAGACGAACGCCGCCTCGCTTCGTTGGCGATGGGGCTTGACGATGTCTCCATCGTTGATGAGGAGTACCTCGAAGCAGTCGCCGACGACGAGGGCGTGGACGACATCGAGGAGCTGCCGCCGCTGGCCGAGTTCAAGGCACTAGCCGAAGAGATCGACGACCGCTGCCAGACAATCGACAAGCGCGTTCCTTCGGACTGGGCTGACCGCGCGATCTCAGAGGTAACGACTGCTGGCTATCAGCCCAACCACAAGCACGGCGTCGAAATCAACATCACACCGCTCGCCGACGCCGAGATTGTCCCGAAAACCGTCGACGATGACGTCCTGTAACAATGCCTGCAACCAAAACCCTCCCACAGTGCGCTGAAGATGCCATCGAGACTGCCATCGACGAGGCGGCCGACGAAGATCCGGTCGTGCTTTGGTGGGACGACGGTGGGTACCTTCGCGATATCGTCCAAGGAGTCAGCCACTCACTGGGCTGTGAGTTCTATGCGGCCGAGCAAACGCCACTCGAGCTGCGCGCCGACGCGCCCCGCGACCGAACCGTCTGGTACGTACCACAGACCCACAGCGACGACGTAGACTGGTTCAAGGATGTCGAAAACACTGGCGGGGTCATTGAAGCGCACATCGGTAAGCTTGCGGCACGCTGCTTCGAGAACGAGCGTATCCAGGCCGCTTCGATCCGCACGGCCTACGAAGACGTCGGCGAAGGTGATCGCGAACAGGTCGCCAAGACGCTCTTCCAGGAGCTCAACGGCGAAGGGGGCCTTCCGACGCTCCAGGGGCTCCAAACGAAGATCGTCCTCGATGGCCATGAGGACCCGGTTCAGTTCGTCCTCGAACACGGCGCCGAGAACCTTCCCGACGAGACCAGCGATCTACTACAAATTCGGGACCTGTTGGTCGACAACGGCGTCGCGGCCGTCGACGGCGTCACCGACGAGGACGTTCTCGTGACACGAACACGACGTTGGGCGGTCGCCGAATGGCTCGTCGAGGAGGGACTCGATCCGTCGCTCCTCGACGCCGAATACCGACCCGAGTCCAGTTCGGGCCTCGGAATCTCTCGACCTGAACTCCAGTCGCTACTGAGCAAGGTCGATCCAGAACGCGCCGAAGAGCTAGCGCACGTGTACCTCGATCCAGACGCCCAGTTCTGGCACGATATCCTTCGATCCTACGACGACCCCTGGGGACTGGCCGACTGTCCCGTCGACGCCTCGCTCGAACACGAACTCTGGAACGAGTGGCTGCAAGCGTTCCACGACGGGGAGTACGAGACGTGCACGACCCGAGCGGCCACACGCTACCAGCGTCTCGAAACGACCTACGGCGACGTCCCGTGGACGAGCGTCTGGAACCAGGCTGTCGAGGTCGCCAAACTCGCGCACGAACTCGAAACGTGGGAAGAGCGCGGCGATACGACCGACATCGTCGACCTCTACGGTGACGTCGACGATGGGACCTGGCAGATCGACAACGCCGTGTTCAATCTCATCATCTCGGGCGAGCCCGAACAAGGGCTCCCAGAGGAGCATCCCGCGACGGCGAGTCTCGACGACCTGCGCACGTCGCTGACTGAGTCACGCTACCTCGACTACCTCAGCGATCTCGGCGAACTGGTCGTCGACCAGATCGAGGCAGGTTCACCGTTTGTCGGCGAAAACTACGCCCACCAGTTCTTCGACCAGGAGCAAGAACACCTCCAGAGTGGCCAGAGCGTTGCGCTGTTCATCGTCGACGCGCTGCGTTTCGACCTCGCTCACGAACTGGCGGAGTCTGTCCGTCGTGAACTCCCCGGCCTCGAAGTCGACGAGACTGCTTGGGTCGGAACACTCCCCTCGGATACCGAGTTTGGGAAGGCAGCACTCACACCCGGGAGCAAGTTCAGCTTCAACATCGAACTCGACGACGGGGAACTCGTTCCGGAACGCAACGGCCGCGAGATCACTAACTACCAGCGCGAGAAGATGCTGAAGGACGATGGCTGGAGTTACATCATGCAAAGCGAGGACGACGAGTCGGGGTGGAGCAACACTCGCGTTGCGTACTACTGGAACGACCTCGACAAAGCTGGTGAAAAAGAGCTAACCGACTTCGAGGCGCTGTTCAGCGACCGTATCGAGAAGATATCGGACATCATCTGCGAGAAGCTCGACCAGGGAGAGTGGGACCGCGCATACATCCTCGCCGACCACGGTTTTGTCTCGCTTCCCCAGAGCATCGATCTTGATGGCATCTATCCACCGGACGAGGCGGAGCAGGTGACGCGCCGTTGGGTGGCCGGAACAAACATCGACGAGGATGCACCTGGCGTCCTCCTCGACGAGAACACTCATCTCGGCTACCTTGACGATGACACGAAAATTAGTGTCCTCGCAGATCCAATTCAGCGCTTCCGCAATCAGGGACTTCCCGATGCTCGCTTCTACCACGGTGGGGTTCTCCCCCAGGAATTCGTGCTCAACTTCGTCACGATCACGCAGGAATGACCGCTAATGACTAACTTCGATCCCGGTGATACGGTCCTACTCAATGGACGCACTGCCGAGGTCATTAAGACCTACTCCGTCGGCGATCTCGACTACCTCCGGGCCTACGTCGAAGACGCCGGCGTGAAAACCGTCTGTATCGACGACGTCGAGGTCGAACCCAAACGCGATCAGCTTGGGGAACTGCGCTCGGCGTCAGCCGAACAGCTACATCCCGACCACGAGGCTGTCTCGGCCGAGTGGTTCGATCTTCGTTCGCAAGCCCTTCAGCTTCAGATCGCCCACGAACAGGGGCAGCTACTGAGTATCTCGAATTCGCTGGTCCGCCTCGAACCGTATCAGCTCGCCGCAGTCAACTGGGTGATGCAGAAGCTGCGCCAACGTGCGCTCATCGCCGACGACGTCGGCCTCGGGAAGACCATCGAAGCGGGACTCATCCTCAAAGAGCTTACCGCTCGAAATCGTGCGGACCGGGTCCTGTTCGTCGTCCCTGCCCACCTCCAGAAGAAGTGGATTCGTGATATGAACCGCTTCTTCGACATCGACCTCACGCCGGCCGACCGGCAGTGGGTCGAGGGTGAACGCCGGCGACTCGGTGAGGAGGCCAACATCTGGGACCAAGACCACCAACAGATGGTCACCAGTCAGGCCTTCCTCCGACAGGACGAGTTCCAGCCGGCCCTCGAGGAAGCGTTCTGGGACGTCGTGATAGTCGACGAGGCGCACAAGGCCGCCAAACGGGGTGAGTCCCCCAGCAAGACGTCGAAGATGGTCGAACGGGTCGCCGGTAATTCCGACTCGCTCCTCCTGCTCAGCGCGACGCCACACGACGGCAAGGGCGAGGCGTTCCGCTCGCTCATCGAGTACATCGACCCGTTCCTCGTCGCCGAAGACCAGGACCTCTCCAAGGAAGCCGTTGACCGCGTGATGATCCGCCGCGGGAAGCAGACGCTGTACGACGATGACGGCGAGCGCATCTTCCCCGACCGTGAGGTCAACACCGTTCCCGTGGAGATGACCCACGATGAGCGGCAGTTCTATCGGGCCGTTACTGACTACGTCCAGAACGTCTATAACCGCTCCGAGAAGCTGAACGAGCCAGCGGTCGGGTTCGCCATGGCGCTGATGCAGAAACGTCTTGTCAGCAGTATCGGCGCCATCCAAGCGACACTGAGTCGTCGTTTGGGCGACCTCGTCGACGAGCAGTCGACCTCCACGAACCTCTCGGAGGAGGCGTCCGCGTACCTCGACGGCGAGGATCTCGACGAAGAGGACAAACAACGAGCCGAGGAGGAACTCTCGGCGCTGACCGTCACCGAGAGCGATGCGCAACTCGAAGAGGAGATCGAAACGCTCCGCGACCTCGTCTCCCTCGCCGAGGGTATCTCCGTCGACTCGAAGGCCCAGAAGGTCCGCCGCTACATCCAGCAGCTGCTGGAAGAGCAACCCGACGAGAAACTCCTCCTGTTCACCGAGTATCGCGACACACTGGACTACCTACTCGACCTTGTGAAGGACGAACCCTGGGCCGACGAGATCCTCGTCATCCACGGTGACGTCGACAAGGAGGAACGCGCCCGCATCGAGGAGGAGTTCAACCACGGCCAGTCCCGGCTACTGTTTGCGACCGACGCGGCGAGCGAGGGGATTGACCTCCAGCACAGTTGCCACATCATGGTGAACTACGAGCTGCCGTGGAACCCGAACCGCCTCGAGCAGCGGATCGGCCGGCTCCACCGCTACGGGCAGGACAAGGAGGTCAAGGTCTGGAACTTCACGTTCGAGGACACTCGTGAGGGCGAGATCTTCGACATGCTCCAGAACAAGGTCGAGAACATCCGCGGCAAACTCGGCAACACGGCTGACGTGTTGGGGATGCTCGATGACATCAACGTCGACTCGCTCATCATGGAGTCCATCCAGAACGACGAACCGGCGAGTGCAACCAAGGAGGAACTCGAGGAACTCATCGACGAGCGTCAACGCACGCTCCAGGAGTGGTACGAACGCAGCCTCATCGACACGAGCACGTTTGACCAGGAGAGCCGGGAGAAGATTCAGGAGGTGATGGACGAGTCCGAGGACGTCTACGGGACGGAGGCCGACATCCACGAGTTCGTCGAGCGCGGCGTCGAGGCGCTCGGTGGCGACGTCGAAAAAGCCGGGAGCAATCTCTACAGGGCCCAGCTGCCACGCTCTCTACGGCAAGGAACTGACGAGGAGTACGGGCCGTTCACGTTCAGCCGAGACTTCGCGATGGACCACGATGGTATTGACTACGTCTCTCCCGATGATGATCTGGTCCAGCGGCTAATGCAGCAAATCCTGGATAGTGAGCACGGAGATGTTGGGCTAAAGCTCCTCCCGTTCGTCGACGAACCGGGGATTGCGTATAACTATCGCGTGACGTTCGAGGACGGGACGGGCGAGGTCATCCGGGAAGATATGATCCCTGTGTATGTCGATGCCCGCCATCATGACCCCCGGCAGCGGATGGGTCAGCGTGTTGTTCAGGGTGACAGTATCAAAGGGTCGCCCGACGCGGACCGTGTGCGATCGCTGATACAGAGTCAGGATCAGCTGCGAGAAGCTGGGGACCGGTACATCAGCCAGCAGGTCACATCTTTGCGGGAAGAACTACACGAGCGCCGCCGAGAGGAGACCCAGCAAGAACTAGATGACCTCGAGGAGTATGCGGAGGCTGAACGCCAGCGAATCGAGGAGTTCATCGAGAACTATGAACGGAAAGCAGAGGCTGGGTCAAATATGGATATCGCAATCCGTGGTCAACAAGAACGGCTCAACAAACTTGAGCAGCGTATCGAAGACCGGCGCCAAGAATTGCAGCGGAAGGCTCGGGTCATCTCACTTGCGCCAGAGGTGGAGAACGTTTGCTTTGCTCTCCCGGTCTAATCGATTCCTGAGCTGGACGGGAGCGCTTCGCTGCCGGCGCGTCAGACCGACTTTCGTGAAGGCTTCTCGTAAACGTCGACGGAGACCACACGCTCGGGTGGGTAGTACGAGACGGGTACGTGGCCACTGTCGAGTTCGCCACCGTGCGACGGGCCGATGCATCTAATCCATCCCTCGTCCACAATCTCCCAGTCGTCGTATTCGCGCTCGATCTCGCCCTCCCCGTGCTTGTCCACGAGGTGGACGATCACACCCTCGGTTCTGTCGTCTGCCATATTCGACGTATCGAAGAGGTGTTTGATTAGCGTTCTGTAAACGTGGCTGGTTCGTCCTTTTGAACGGTCAATCCCCTCCAAAACAGGGGATCTCGCACGGACGGTCTCGTAATCAGGACGCCATCGACTACCTGGCCCTCGGCGACAGAATGCGCATACTAGAAAGTGGTTCTCCCGTTAATGAGCCGATTCCGGAAATTCCCGGAAATCTGGGTTTTCCACAATTAGGAATCGCATGACAGCAGGGGGATACGACAAGTAAAATGGAACTGAATGCATGGTTTCCGGAAACAACCCAATCACGTTTTTAGTACTAGCCAGAAAACCAGTCTATCAAGCAACGATGATCCGCGATGCTCGCGTTCTCCGCGCCGGGTTCGTCCCTCGGGAAGTTGAGCATCGCGACGCAGAAGTAAACCACCTCTCTAGCGTCCTTGAGCCCATCACGAACGGGGAACCCGCCGACACGGCCATCGTCACTGGACCCAGCGGCGCCGGCAAGACGTGCATCTCGCAATTCGTCACCGAACGACTCCGGGAAGAGGTCCTCGATGTCGAGACCACCTACGTCAACTGCTGGCGCAACTACACCCGGTTCCGCACACTCTACCAGATCCTCGACGACTTGGGCGCGACCATCGACATCCACCGGCAGTCGACACCGCACGACGAACTCGTCGACCGCCTCCAGCAGCACGACGGTCCGCGAACGGTCGTCATCCTCGACGAGGTCGATCAGCTCGAAGACCCCAGCGTCATCTACGACCTCCACAGCCTCCCGCAGTTCGCGATCATCTGCATCGCGAACAAGGAAGAGGAGCTGTTCAGCCGCGTCGACGACCGCCTCGTGAGCCGGCTGCGCTCCAGCGAACACGTCCGGATGGACAAGTACCACGACGAGCAGCTGTACGACATTCTGAGTTCGCGGGCGAAGTGGGGCCTCGATGAGGACGTCATCACCGACGACCAGCTCTACCGGATCGCCGACGCGGCCGCCGGCGACGCCCGCCTCGCAATCGGCATCCTCCGAACGGCCGCTGGCAAGGCCGATCGCGAGAACCACGAGCGCATCACTGACGATATTCTCCTGGACGCCGCCGAGGATGCTCGGGCCCAAATCAAACAGAAAAGCCTCGACTCGCTCACGCCACACCAGCGCGTCGTCTATGACATCGTTCGCGAGCACGGCCCGGTCGGGCCGAGTGAGATCCACGAACGCTATTCCGAGGACGTCGATGACCCACGGACGAAACGGACTATCCGCACGTACCTCTCAAAGATGGAGCAATACAACCTCCTCGAGGCGGAGGGGACGAGTCGGGATCGGGAATACTCGCTCGTCGATTCGGCAGCGGCGTCGCCGATGCAGTGACCGTGACCCCGTCAGCTATCAGGAACTGAACTCGCCGAGGCCCGATTGCTCGTGGTCCAGCGGCTCGATGACCTGAGAATCGTCGTTGCCGGGGTTGTTGACCCGCGTCGAAATCTCGTAGGCGTCCAGATCATCCTTCGGATACGGCTGGCACAGTTCCTTGCGGGTTTCCGGGTCTGCGGCGAGCCAGTCGGATTCGGCGTCCCTCGGGAGGACGACCGCCATCCGATCGTGGATGGAGTTCATCAACTCGTTCGGCTCCGTCGTGAGAATCGTGACGCACGAAATTGTCTCGTCGTCGCCCTCCCAGACGTCCCAGAGGCCAGCCATCGCGAACGCTGGGTCGTCCTCGCGATAGATTCGGTAGGGCTGTTTCGCCCCGCCGTTTGGTGCTTTCCACTCGTAGAAGCCCGACGAGGGGACGAGACAAGGGCGAGATTCCCACGCCCGCTGGAAGACGCGTTTCTCGTCGGCAGTCTCGGAGCGAGCGTTGATGATGCCCCCCTCGGGCTCGTCCGCCCAGAACGGAATCAGCCCCCAGTGGTAGGCGTCGATCTCGTCTTGAGCCTCGTTCGTGATGATGTGGAGGTCGTCACCAGGTGCGATGTTGTATCGGGGTGTGTACCCGCCGTCCGTGACGACCTCGGCGTCGAAACGGGCCTCAAGGTCGGCCTGGTCGATGAAGAGCGAGTTTCGACCACACATACATCCTGATCCAACTGGGAGAGTCTTCAACGTATTTGAAAATGTGAAGGGCTGGTTCTGAGGCCCCTTCGTTTGATGGTAGATTTGGGATGATTGGCAAGTACAGAGGTTCTATACAACAGAGGAGGCTTCTATGGAAAACAGATAAACGGCACTTCTCTACTGACAACCTACAAAACTATTTCACCATTACATCCGATTGGTGGAAGCATGAAACGGGTGTTCTTCGACAAGATAGATTCTGTGGGTACATTCCCAGATAACAGAATCAAGATGGATATCATCTTCCAGGATAGTAACGGGAATGAGTATGTCTGGACGCCGAAGTGGGAGGAGGTGATGAGTATATACGCTGAGTCAGAGAGAGTAGAGGAAATGAATCTGGCAGGCGGAGAGTGGTTGGAGGAGTTGAAGGAAAAGAAGCAGTTCAGTGACGAGGTGCTGGATGAACTGGCAGAGGTTATCGCTGACGGACGTAGTACGGATGAGATAGCTGATTTCTTCGAGATAGTTGGATTTGACGCGGATGAAATGAGGTACAATTTAAGCCATGATGATCCGTTGCGGAGTAAGGCTGAGGGCCATAGTAATCGCGTTTATTTTGCTAAAGAGAAGTTGCAAGAGCTGAACAGCGAGGATTACCGATATGTTGTGCAGATTGTTCAGAAGGCCGCGGATCCTAAGCAGTATATCGGCGAGCAGGAGAAGCATCAAGAAGTGGTAGAGAAGTTGAATACGGCTTTAGAGTTTGAAAATCTCCGTGTTACGGAGGATGGGCGGGTTCTTCCGATAGAAAAGGACGGTTGAATCCTTCCCCTTCGTGTGTGTAAGACTCGCAAGCTTACGTACCGGCTATTGGTATGTGGCCAAGAGGATTTTTACAGAGCCGAAAAGCCTCTGGATCGTGCGATTAGAGCTCGGTCGGTGGCAGAAGATCACAGAGAACAGGTGCTTGGTCAAGAAGTGCGTCGAAGAGCCGTTCAGTCGGTCGATATAGCGCGTGGTGTTCATCAACAGAGTATGGGGTTTTCTCATCATCTGTGTGTGAGAGAAATCCGCACTCGAGAAGCGGAGCAAGGGTAGTATCCAGCGCAGTTCCGGAACGGCCAGATTCAACTTCGAGAGTGTGTCGAGAGAACTCAGAAAGGAACCGTGTACAGCAACTTAGGACGTGAGCACGTCGATCAGCGAATAATTCGTTGAGCGCAGTACGATGGGTGCGTGTCCAATACTCGTCGAGTTTGACGTATGTGCGAACAATAGGGGATAGCTCGTTCAAAGAACCAGTAGCATGGACGATTCCAAGGTCGTTGAGCGCATGTTGGTCTTTGGTGTCCAGAGACTCGCCGAGAGGATGGAGAACAGTTTGAAGCGCATCGTGGTACCGTGAAGTGAGGAATTCACCGGCAACAACGTGGGCGTTCGCGATATTTCGAGTTGGATGCATTGACTCGTGGTGATCGGGGTTTCGGTGGTCGACGTGGGTTTGTGGGTAGCTCATAGAGCACCTCTTCCAACGTGGCGTCAAGCATTAACATACCGAGCAGTCAGGCCCGAGACTATAGCTGTGAAGGATTAACCAACAAACCGCCGTCGATACGCACCAGTGTTGGTTAACACGGAGAACGCTGGATTCAGGAACTATTCTCGGAAACGGGATCCAAACAGAGATTACTCGGGACTGTACCGCGATTGGAGGGGATCAAGTCGAGTTCCCTGAAACGCGGAAGCGACACGCCGCGGCTTATCGGGAACGTAGACAACTAGTCGAGTATGGGAGAACACTCAACATCGAACCGATTGGCGGTGGACCAGCCGACACGGGGCGCTGACCGCAATCGGTCCCTCGCTGACCAGGCCGATCCGGCTACGGACGAGATGTTGTTGCCGCAGCTCGACGACGGCATCACGCTGCTCGACGTCGAGGGGGACCGCGGCGTCCCGATCCTGCAGTCGCTCGTGCTCGACCATCTCCTCCTGCACGACGGGCCCGCCTTCTGGGTCGACGCAAACGGACACGCGACGACGACGACACTCTCCCAGATCGCGCCCAGCCGGCGATTACTTGATCGAATCAACGTCGCACGGGGATTCCACCGCCAATCAGCACTACGGCGCCGTCTGTCAGCTACCAACAGCTAAGCCGTTGGCTTGTCGGTGGACTCACGTTCTGCCGACACAGGCGTGTCGGACGCCACGTCAGTCGCATTCACGGTCATAGTCCCCGACTTCAGGGCGTACTGACAGAACGCCCCTCCAGCGGGGGACTTCTGCCCTCGCTGGAGTTTGAGTGCGAGTTTCCGCGCCACGTTCTTCGCCGCATTGTAGTCAGCGTTCACCGTGTACGAACAGTCCAAGCACTCGAAGTGTTGCCCGTCGCGGTTTTCCTCCAAGGTACAGCCACACATCGAGCATTGCTGGCTCGTGTACTGTGGTTCCACCGTGTCCACGATAATGCCGTCTTCCTCGGCTTTGTAGGCGACCTGTCGCTGTAACTCGCGAAATGCCCACTGCTGGAACTTCTTGCCGTCGCTGATCCGGTCGCGGATTTGTTCCAAGTCCTCGAACGCGATATGTGTACAGACGTGGCGGCGGGCTTCTTCGACAAGTTCGTTCGAGCACCGATGCAGATAATCTTCACTCCAGCGTCCGAATCTGTCACCGATTCGCTGGACCGTCAGGTGGGCGCTTCGCGTACCGGTCTGTTGGAGGCTAGCGCGGCGGTTTTCGAACTCGTGGCGCGTGTGATTGAAATAGTCGGCATTTCCGACGAACTGGCCTGTTGAGGTCACGGCAATGTGGTCGTCAACGTTACAGTCCACGCCAAGCACTTTCGAATGCTCAGCTTTCTCAGGACTGCTCGCATCGATTTCTCGTTTCATTGCCGCGTGCAGGTAGAACTCGTCGGCTTCACTATCGTAGTGAACGGTACTCGTACTGAACGAGTAGTCGTCGTTCAGCAGATACTCGCCGTGAGGCGTCCCTTCAACGTCATAGGGGAGCTCGTACTCGCATTCGACTCTCCCGTTGACAGTGGCGAGACTCACCTTGTCGCGGTAGTAGCTGGCGGCTCGCTTGTCGTAGACGATGCTGAATGTGTCGTATTGGGGCCTGCTGGTGTTTTCACCCTCAGTGAGCCGGTCTACACAGTTGTCGATATCGTCGGTGGCGCGTTTAATCGCCTTCTGCACGAGGTTTGCGTGGAGGTAGTCGGTTTCTTCCCGTAAGTCGTCGTAGATGGCGGCTTCAGCTTCGCTCTTGCTGGTTACGCAGTCTTCCTCAGGATAGCGCCACGCCCAGTCTGCCGTGTGGTTTGCACAGTACTGAAATTTGCTGTTAGTAGCGTGGAGGTCACTCTTGCGGTTGTCAGGTACGTCAAGTCGTACCCGGACTGTTCGAGTCACCTCCCACGCCATGTATCACAGTGATATCTACTCTTTATTAGTATTTTTGAATACAAGGGCCAACAATGCCAATATCAGAGGGTGCATCATAGAACCGAAATCCAGCAGAAGAGCCTTAACGCGCTTACGCCACACCAGCGAGTGGTGTACGACATTTTTAGGGACCGGAGACCGCTGAGTCCGGCCGAGATTCACCAGAAGAACACCGAGAAAGTAGACAATCCCCGAACCCAACGGACCGTCCGCGACTACCTGTCGAAGATGGCCCAGTACAATTTTGTTGAAGCAAGGGGTGCCAGCCGAGACCGTGAATACAGTGTTGTGATGTCGGCTGACATCCAAGAGTAGGGCAGAAATCGCATTGCCACCAAAATTCAAGCCCCCAAGGGCAACTAGGTCGGTTTCTTAACCAACGGAACGAGCAGTGCTCGGATTTGTTGGTTAATCTCCGTGGACGACTATTCCGGAACCTTCCCGGAAACGCTGATCACAAGGTATCAGCTTCGGGCCTTCGGGCGAAAGTTGATCGAATCTCACGTTCCCAGAACTCCGGAAACCACCCTGCACGGCATTTGGGGGTAGGCGCCGTCGAATCGAGTATGCCACCAGTTCTGGATTCAAACCCACTAGCTGTCGAGCAGCCGACGCGGGGGGCAGACCGAAACGAGAAGCTAGCGAACCAAGCCGACCCCGCAGCTGACAAGATGCTGCTGCCGTCGCTCGAAGATGGGATCACGCTACTGGACGTCGACGGCGATCGAGGGGTGCCCATCCTGCAGTCGCTCGTGCTCGACCACCTACTCTTACACGAGGGGCCTGCCCTCTGGATCGACGCCGATGGCCACGCAACGACGACATCGCTGGCGCAGCTTGCCCCCAGCCGGCGGCTCCTGGAGCGGATTCACATTGCGCGGGGGTTTACGGCGGCCCAGCACTTCGCGGCCGTGTCCGACCTCCCCGACGCGGTCGATGCGCTGATTAAGGCCTCGATCGGCTCACCACCAGAGCGCCCCCACACGAGAGAAAGAGCAGATACAGTGTCGCCCCACACGCCCGCCCTCATCGTCGCGCCGGCCGTCGACGCCCAGTACCGCGCCGACGACACCCTCGGCGAAACCCACGCGAAAACCCTCCAAGCCCGAACCCTGGCCCGGTTGGCGACCTACGCCGACGGATACGACATCCCGGTGCTCGTCACCCGGGCGCAGCGCGACGACTTCACGGCGCCGGTCGCGACGGCCGCCGACCACCACCTGGAATGTGAGCAGACCCGGATGGGGCCAAGGGTCGTCGGCGAGGACTTCGAGACGCTCGTCTATCCCGTCGACGACGGCGCGTACTACCAGACGACATTCGCGTACTGGCGGCAGTTGCTCGCGGCGCGCGCCACGCAGGTCGGCGTGGAACCGACAACGTCGACGCCGTCGACACCGACTCCGGAGCGCGTCGGGACAGGCGTCACCGCTGACGGTGAGACGGTGGCGGCCACCGCAGATCCCTTGCTCGATGCATGGACGGCAAGCGGCGGAGGGCGATAGCGATGGGGCGCACGAACCCGACGTACCGTGATGCGCTGCGAGCCATCGAAGAGCGCTGGGCGGAGTTCCGCCGGGCACTGCGGCGTCGCGACCAGCCACGATTTGACCGACTGTTCGAGTACGCCCGCGAGCACGCCGACGCGAGCGGGCTGTTGAACCACCAGAATCCGCTGCTACCGGCGCTACTCAGCATCGATCTCGAACAGGAGGCCCGCCTCGACGACCACGAGGAACGCCTCGAAGAGCTTGAGCAACGGCTTTCGGAAACCGGGGGCGAACAGCAGCAATCGCCCGCCGAAGGTACCACTGGAGGTGTAGAATGACTGAGTTGACGACAATTGCATTCGATATCGAAACGACGGGATTTCAGGCCGATGATGAACTCACAGTAGTTGGGTTCGACTCCGCGGTCTCGTCGCGAGTGTTTCTCCATACCGGAACGGCACCACAAACAGGCCTCGCAGATCGGCTCAACGACGCCCTCCAGACACCGGTACAGCTCTCACTCCACGACAGCGAACAGGAGCTCCTGAACGAACTGGCGACCTTTGTCACATCGACACTCACCCAACGAGATGCAAAGCTCGTTGCGTACAACGGTGAGCGGTGGAACGGAGGATTCGACCTCCCGTTCCTTCGCACACGGCTCTGTACGCACGGGCTCGAGTGGCCGTTTGGCACGTTGCCATACGTCGACGTGATGGATGTCTTCGAGACACGCTTCAATACGAGTGAAGACACACTGAGTGGCGTCTACGAGGAACTGATCGGCGCCGGATTGAACGACCTGGATCCATTTACCGACAGTAGCGAGGCAGTCACCGCATGGGAGGAGGGAGCCTACGAGCCACTCATCATCCACAATGTCGCGGATATCCGACGGACTCGAGCGTTGATGGAGCTTGCAGAACGGTATTGTTCAAAGTCAGATTTCTCTATGAAGTCGCTGGAGCCTATCGCCTGAAGAACTCGCTTCTCAGTGGGGGTTCGTAAAGGAAAGCACCCGGATGGTTCCTACGGTGGGTTACGACCTGCGTTGAGTGGTTCATACGAGTCCGTGTGGTAGGCGACCCGCCAGAGTTTAAGGACCGCGCGGGTGACCAATTCTTCAGGAGATTGTGAGATACAGGACGCTTCGACCTCGTCTGAATCAGAACTCGCGTTCGGCGGTGGATGATAGTGTTCTAATCCGGGGACGTGGATATAGTCTCCTGCGTGTGGATGCTTCCCCCAGCGCAGATTCACCCCGTTCGTGTCCGTGTAATGGAACTTGTAATCATCTCGTGTCGTCCACTGGATATCGATCCGGGCGTCCTCGGCCCCACACAGTCCATCGTCAAGCATGACTTCGAGGACTGATGGATGGAGGTAGTCGTCGAGTTCAGGTGTTGCGAGCGGTTCCATCTCCTCGACGACATCACGAATCGTCAGTAGCACCGGCCGATCCGCAGCTCCCCGGAGAGTATGGGTTTCTGCTTGGTCAGGCGAATCCCGCATTGCTCAGGCAGGGACGCTGTCGTCAGTCGAGCGACGGTCACTATCGACGAACTGCTCGGCGTTGCCGATCGAGAGGGCAGCGTTCGCGAACGCGAGATTCCGTCGGAGCGTCTTCCACTCACGAATCGTCTCTGGGTCGATCTCGTCCTGTGACCCGGTCTCGCTGAGGGCCTGGTTCGTCTGGTTGACCGCCAATTCTTCGGGGGAATCAACACCGAATTCGGACCGATATTCGGTGAGCTGCTCGCGCATCTCCTGAATTCGGGTGACGAGTTCATCGGTCGAGACGTGCTCAAGGATGTCGGCAGCCTGTTCGACGACGAGTGATTCAGGTGAGCGCCGATAGAGCGTGCCACCCTGTTCGCCGGGTGTCGTCTCGACAAACCCCTCGTCTGCGAGTGTGTTCAGGTGCTTTCGAGCGGTCTTTGGAGCCGTCCGTGCATCGTCAGCTACCGAATCAGCTGAGACGGGGCTGTACGTATGTGCAACGACGTGTCGAATGCGCTCGTAGGGCGTCGTTTCGGACTCCCATTCCTCGCTGACCGCCTCGTTGACGTCAGCAAACTCATCTGGTGGGCTTCGGTCGGTCATATAGAAACGCACGGCTCAGAGGAATATAGTTCTTTGGCACAGTTCTATATTCCCTCAGTGAAGAGTACACCGGCTGAATCCACCCCGGTGGATTCCGGAAATCGTTCCGGAAGCCGACGACGAACAATAAGTCAACGCTCTTGTGAAGTACATTGTTGGTGAGTCAGAGAACTTCTCGGATAATCTGTTTCAGTGCTTCTCGTCCCGGTTTGCGGAGGACTCGTCGCCGAAGTTGGAACGGTCTGAGATACGCTGTCAGTTTGTCTTTTGAGACACCTCGGTGCGGCGAGAGCCACCGTCGCGCCAGCGACGCGTGGCTCTCGCACGTGTTCACGTGTGCGTCTTCATCAACGTACTCGCCGTCACCGTGAATTACTGATTCTCGGTGGAAGCTCTCGTCATCGTCGAGTGGATCGTAGGCCCGAAATCCGTCCGTGTAGACGGTCAGCGACTCCTTCTCGTGGTTGTCGAGAAGGAGTCGCACGGTCGCTTCATCGGTGGATTTCGCTGGGACGACGTATCGCTGACCGCTGCCGCGATCAACGAGCGTGAACACTGGCGGTTTGTCTCCCTCATACGTTCCTCGTCCGCGTTTCGAGAGAGCACGCGAGCGCGACTCTTGGTCGCGCTCGCGGCCTTTCTTCCCAGCAGAGACGTAGAACTCGTCAATCTCGACCGGGCCAACGAGGTTGATGGCTGGCGCGTCGAGCGTTCTGGCGAACTGCTCGACGCGCCGGCGAAGCGAGCGATACGAAACGTCAATTTCAGCGTCTAGCTGGCGGATACTCGTATTGAACCGGAGGAACGAGTAGAACGCGAATAACAGCTTGTCAAGGCCGATCTTCGCGTGCGCGAAGATCGTGCCGGTCTTGTCGTTGAACGTGCGGTCGCAATCCTTACAGAGATACCGTTGATACTCTCGATAGCTGCCGTGTTTGATCACCGATTCAGACCGGCAGCGCGGGCAACAGAGGCCCTCGCGCCAGCGAACCTGCTCCAGCAGGTTCGCGGCGCTCTCCTCTGAACTCAGCAATTCAAATGGGAACATTGCGTCCGGGTGACGCGTTCGCGTCACCCTTGCCCGCTACGCTTTCACAGCGACAGCTCTACCCGACCAACAATCTGCTTCGGAAGAGCGAAGCCCGATTTGGGGCCGGTTTTCGCCGAATTAACGTCGATGAATTAGGGATTAATCCCGTTGTCGTCGCTTCTCGCGTCGGAATTGGAATGTGGGTAGCCATCGAGACTGATTCGTGCGGGCCGCGGCCACAGCGAACTCGCTCACGGCCACTCGGGGCCTACTATTGGATTGTTAGGTGGTGGAGCTCAGCACTGCTACTGGCACATCGAAGCCGTCTGGAACGGCTGTCAGTGGCGGGTTATCGGCCGGAAGGTCGTTACGACGATACGGCGGATTTGAGCGCCGGCTTGGATTGTTTCACTGGGGAAGGCTCAGCGAGGACTGGTCAGTCTGGGTACAAATTGACCAGGCTTATAGAGGGATATTGATATTGTACTGGTACTGTGAAGCATCTCTATCGTCGTGTAGATGCGCGGATACGGACTCTATCGCGCGGAGGATACGCAGTTCTGACAGGTATCTTAACCGGAATTGCTGTCCTTGTATTCTCCTTGTTACTGGGTGATTGGGTCCCTTTTCAGGCGGTGTCGATGTCTGTCACAATAGCTGTGGTTTATTACATACTTGACCCAAATAACCAAGCAGAGTAAGGGTCATCGAGCTGTTGGGGGGAGCTTTCTCTTAGACGAAACAGTAGGTACTTTGCCTGTACTGACCTGCTCGCCCGCGAACTACTCACCCCAGCGTCCACTCTTCCTTGGCGTCGACGGTAACGGTGCAGCCCACTGTTGGGACAGCTACGACTTCGCTGTGGCTGTTGTTTCAGTTGACGGCGACGTAGAGAAAGTCGGACTGTCGGAGACGCCCTTCGAGACGCTTTCGGAGTGGTGTGAGTATACTCGTGGCGAGCGTGGCTGGGACATCGGCCCCCACGTCGGTGGGTCGCTCGTCGACGATCTCGTTCGAGGTGTTGAGGCGTGAGCGAGCTGTCGGTCGCCGAGGCGAACGGCTTCGTCTACGAGCCGGTGCGAGGGCCGAAGCGGAAAATAGAATTCGAGCCGCGGTCGGATGGAGGCTTCGAGCGCATCGAGGCCGTCTGGAACGGGTGTCAGTGGCGGGTCACTGGGCGGGAGGTCGTGACGACGATGCGGCGGATTTGAGACTTCAAGCGTTCCGTTTGCACCAGAAAGGCTCAGGGCCTGCTGGTCAATACACGTGCTCGCTGAACTGTTACTGCTCTTGTTCGGTGAGTGCGTACAGCGTATCTCCACTGCCGAGGTAGATTCGTTTATCTGCTACCGCAGGTGAGGAATGTATTCTAGATCCAAGCTGAAAGTCCCATTCTCGGTCGCCCGTATATGTTTCGAGAGCGTGAAGATTGCCTCGTACAGTTCCGAGATAGACAGTTCCATCAATCACTGCCGGTGACACCGGTATCGGTGAATTGAGGGGCTTATCCCAGCGTTGGTCTCCAGAATCCCCTCTTATTGCGTACACATTTCGCGTGGTAGAACTGTGATAGCTTCCAATGTACACCGAATCCTCGGTCACTGCCGGCGAACCCCATACTGGTCCCCCGGTATCGAAGGACCACTGTTGCTCACCGGTATCCACTGCTATTGCGTAGACAATTCCACCGCCCTCTCCGAAATAGACTGTATTATCTGCCACTGCCGGTGCTGAACGTATGTAACTCTCGGCTTCAACGGACCACTGCTGGTCCCCAGTAGCAGCATCCACAGCGTAGAGATGGTAGTCTAAACTCCCGAAGAATACTCTGCCATCATATACTGCCGGAGAGGCTGTGATGTCTCCGTCAGTATGGAATGCCCATTGCTGGTCTCCAGTAGCGGCATCTATGGCATAGAGATTCGCATCATCACTTCCGATGTAAACAGTGCCCTCCGAAACTACTGGATCCGTCTGTACTGGGCCACCTGTACTAAATGACCACTCTTCCTTGCCAGTAGCCGCATCAAGTGCATACACTGTCGTGTCGTTACTACCGATATAAACCGTCCCGGCCACGACTGCTGGAGAAGATTCTACAGAACTATCTGTGCTGTACTCCCATTGTTTCTCACCGGTCGCAGCATTCAGCGCATAGACACTCTCATCGTTGCTACCCACATAGACGGTCCCGTCTACAACGGCAGGCGACGAATGTATATCTTCACCTGTTTGAAAGGCCCAATATTCGCTGACTCCTCCTGAAGGACCAGATTCCGCGGTAATTCCGCTATTAGCCTGATCAGACTGGAACATTGGCCAGCCGCTGATTTCTGGTTGTTCTTCAGTTTCAGTTTCGGTCTCAGTTTCAGTCTCAGTTTCAGTCTCGGTTTCGGTATCTGTCCCTGTTCTTGGATTTTCAGTTTGTGTTCTCGTTTCTGTAGCTACTTCGTCTGTACTTGGAGTCTCCTCATTTGATGAAGAATTGTCACTTGAGGACAAACAGCCACCCATACTTCCGGCACTGGCTAAGACAAGGTAACGAAGCCATTCACGTCTTGTCCGTCGAATCATATAATGGACCAAGACTTCCGAGCTTTATTTTATTGTGGATATCATAAAACATTGATATGTAATCCAAAATTTACGTTGGTGATGATCTTTTCTGCGAACTCTAAAAATTACCACTATTTGTTATATATTAAGCGTGTGCTATTATTATGGGTATGGCGAATATGATATCGTACCAAGTTTTATATGGTTTTCTGATAGGGAAGGTTGTATGCGACGGCCGTGTATCACGCTTTTACTCGTCGGCCTAGTGATTCTATCAGGCTGCTCAGGTTTCGGATTATCCGATTCCTCACCGGAACGAGCAATGGGTACCGCGACGGAAGCCGCTATACAAGACGATGCAACCACTGAAGCGTCAACGACGACCTCAACACCGGCACCTGTCGACTCAGATGGTGATGGGCTTACTGACGCCCGCGAGCAGGAATTAGGAACGAATCCGCACCAGAATGATTCTGATAGTGACGGTCTGGCTGACGCTGTTGAACTTCAACTGAATACCGATCCAACTGTCGCCGATACAGACGGCGACTCGCTTGTCGATGGCCGTGAAGTCAGCAAATACGGAACGAATCCCCGGGTAGCTGACTCAGATCGGGATGGCCTCTCTGATTCCGCCGAGGTCGAGGGCCAATCAAACCCAACAAGGTGGGATACAGATCGGGACGGATTGAACGATCAACGCGAAGCCACGCTTGGAACGAATCCATCTCAACGAGACACGGACGGCGATGGTATTCCTGATGGTCTCGAAGTCAAGAGACCATCTATCTATCCTGATGCTGACCCACTCCGGAAAGATGTCTACGTTGAAGTAGACTATATGACCGGTAACGGGCTAAGCCGGAACGATTATAACACAGAAGAGGTTGTGGAAGAATTTGCAACCGCACCGGTTACAAATCCGGACGGGACGGAAGGAATCGCTCTACATATACGGTATGATGAGGCTGTCCCGTATCGTGATGGAATCTACTTCAGCTCGGTATCTCGGAATGAGAAGCTCAATAACTTTGACGCATATGAAGCCAAATTCCGCGATTTTGAACGAAAGGGATACCACTATGCTCTCGGTGTAAACGATCTTCAACGAAGCAACGCGGATGCCATGAGGCTTGGCGGAATGGCGGGCGTTGGCAAGTTTGCGTTCGAACCGGACCAGTCGGTATTCGCTCACGAACTCGGCCACTCTCTTGGATTGAAGGAATTCCGTGGTGTCGACTCGGAAAAGATACCTTACAGCGAATATCCCAGTGTTATGAGCTACAATGCCCCTAATGACGCGGTCGGATACGCCACAGGGGATGAATCAGGCACTTCTCAGAACGATTGGAGTGTGATTACAAACTCGATGGGGCGGGGTCTGGATACGAATGGAGTCCGTGCTCGATGTGTCAATCCCGAGTTCGCGGGTGGAGTCGGTACCGAATCGAATCCATATGAAGTAGAGACGGTCGGCCAACTGAGTTGTATCCGTGCTGACCTAGATGCCAATTACGAACTGACAGCAGATATCAATGCGGCTGGTCGTACCGGCTTCAGGTCAATCGGTGGGTATGGGTCGGTGTTCCGAGGCACACTTGATGGGAATGGCCACGCGATTCGGAACCTTACTCTCCGGCAACCTCACCGAGGCTCAGTTGCACTATTTGGTGTGACCGGAGGGACGATACATGATCTTCGTATTACCGATGCAGACGTGGTCGCGAAAGAGTCGGTTGCCATCCTTGCTCACGAGAACCGAGGAGTGATTCGAAACGTGACCGTTACTGGAACGGTTAGTGGGTCTCCAACCGATGCCGGATACGGTGGCAGTAACATCGGTGGGGTGGTTGTGACCAATGGAGACTCAACTGGGAACCGGTATAAGACTGACACCGACGCAAAACTCGTTCGTGTGAAATCAAACGTGAATGTGACCGGCAAGGGTGCTGGAGGGGTGGCTGTGGTAAACACCGGCCGGATCGTTCAATCCGCAGCTCTCGGCGATGTCAATGGTGCCTTTGTTGGGAACCCTGGCGAAATCGGCGGCCTTGTTGGAACCAATGTCGGACGAATTAACCAGTCGTTCGCGACTGGAAACGTAACCGGTGGGTGGAAGGTGGGGGGTCTTGCTGGAGTCCACGCTCGCGGGCGTATTACCGATTCATTCGCGAACGGCACAGTCCATGGCCATCACCGTACTATCGGCGGTCTCATCGGTCACAATATGCAGGGCGGGACGATAGACCGAGCCTATTCGGCCAGCCGAGTCACCACCAGTGAGAACCCACCACAGGTGGGCGGTGTCATCGGTAAGATGGACGGCGGTACCGTTACAAACACCTATTGGAATGTTTCACGGTCAGGTGTCGAACAGGCTGTTGGAGATGGATCTGCCGATATCTTTCGTGCGAACACGCGTGAAAAGCTGTCGGGATTAGACTTTGAAGCAGTCTGGCAATCGACTAGTGGCAACCCAACCTTGCAGTGGGCTTCGGAAACACGACTCCCACCGACGTAGCAGGTCAAGACTCCACGAAATCACGTATGATTGGGATAGGGACGCTCATTATCGCGGTTACAGTCATTGTAACGATGGCACTGACTCTTGGTCTGCTACTTCGCTTACTGAGAGATGCTGATGGACTCTGAGAATCGGTTGGCTCTACAGGCCGACCGCCCGCAAACTACTCACTAAGGGCCGACCGCTGTTTCTCGGCGTCGACGGCGAGGGTGCCGCCCACTACTGTGACAGCTACGAGTTCGCCGTGCTGTTGTTTCGGCTGATGGCGACGCAGAGAAAGTCGAGCTGGCAGCGGCGCCCGTCGAGACACTCGGGCAGTGGTGCGAGTATACGCGTTCCGAGCGCGGTTGGGACATCGGCCCGCATGTCGGTGGGTCGTTGGTTGGGGACCTTGTTCGGGCGGTGGAAGCATGAGCGAGGTTTCGGTCGTCGACGCGAATGGCTTCGTCTACGAGCCCGTGCGTGGTCCCAAGCGGAAGATCGAGTTCGAGCCGCGGAGCGATGGTGGGTTCGAGCGTATCGAGGCCGTTTAGAATGGGTGTCAGTGGCGAGTCACCGGCCGGGAGGTTGTGACGACGATGCGACGGATTTGAGCGTTTGGCAGCCTGTTTTCACCGTGAAGAGTCAGAAACGACTGGTCAGTAGATGTGCGAGTTGAGCACCGCGACATCTACCAATCTCGGGTGATGTTCGTAGAGTACGGTTGGCGAGTGCGACTATCGCCTTGGCACACACTCGTGTCGCCTTTCGGTTAGTAGGTCTGTATTCAGCTCTCAGTCCGGAGTTCTTCGAGCCGGCCGACAGTAGGTGTCGATGAATCCGACAGTCGCGCTAGGTTTGGCAATGCTCCCTGTCTGTGTGCGGGACAGTCTGCTTGATTGATGCCGGCCCGAGATGCCTGCTCAGTCCTGTTCCTGCACCAACTCGCCGACGAGTTCGTATCGCGTGACGTCGCTGACCTGGGTTCCGAGCTGGAACTGGAACGCAACGGAGTCGCCGGCGGCGATCGGTTCCACGGGCTGGACGCCGGACCGGTGGAGCGTCCTACCGGCGCCATCGAGAAACGTACAGGAGAGCTTCGGGACCTCACCGTCGGGCGTAACTGGCTCCGAGCCCGTGTTCTCGGCGGTGACGTCGACGAGCAGACGAGTGCCGGAGGGCGTTCCCTGGATGGCGTGTTCGAAGGCGATGGACAACGGCGTGTCGTTGCTGACGACCGCGCCGCTGACGGTCGAACCTCCACAGCCGGCCAGCAGCATCCCCAGGCCGCCCGCGACGGACCCGAGGACTCGACGTCGGTGCATACCGTAGCCCCTGACGGACTCGGTATCAACGTACCGTCCGGAGAGTCCGGACCTGGGGCCAGTCACGCGCCGAGCCGGTCGAGTAGCGCCCGCAAGTCGGACACCTCGAAGGTCGGCTCGGCCGAGAGGTCGACGTCGGCGACGTGGAGCCGGCGGAGGTACGCCGAGTCGATGCCCGCCCGCGTGGCGGCGACGACGTCCTTCTCGCTGTCGCCGACGTACAGCGCGTCGGTCGTCCCGAGGTCGGCCAGCGCGGCCTCGAGGTAGTCCGGTTCGGGCTTTCGTCGGGCCGCGCCGGCGAGCGTCGGCGCCCGACCGCGGGCCGACTCGAAGCGGTCGCCGATAGCGTGGTGGGCGAGGAGGTACTCGACGGTGGCGTGCTGGTTGTTGCTCACCAGGGCCAGCGGGCGGTCGAGATCGCGAATTGCGGCCACGTCGTCGTACAGCGACTTCCCACCGTCGCGGACGTGGGCCTGCTGGGCGAGGCTGGCGGTCAGTTCGCGCTGGTGCCAGAACGCTTCGGGGTCGAGACCGTGGTCGCGGGCCGCCTCGACCGGGACGAAGTCCTCGGCGACGGTCCGCTCGGCGAAGCCCCGGTCGATCTCGACGCCGAACGCCGCGAAGGTGTCGACGACAGCATCGACCAGCACCGCGCGGTCGGTCGGCTCGACGACGACGCCGTCCATGTCGAAGACGACGGCCTCGTACGCGCACGAACGACCCCGCTCAGGCATCGCTCACCAGTCGCGTCTCCGGCGCGGTCGGTTCGGCGCCCACCGAGCGAGCGATGTCGGGCAGGGACTTCGTCTCGAAGACGAAGTAGTCCGCGGGCACCGCCTCACGGACCGACCCGTGGTCGACGAGTGGTTCGTGCTCGTCGGCGGTGCCGTCGTTGTCGTGGAGGTGGCACACCCGGATACGGTCGCCGAAGCGGTCGACGAACGCCCGCCAGTCGTGGCCGTTGACCTTCGCGTGGCCCACGTCCAGCGTCACGCCGAAGTACTTCGGCGTCACATCCACCTCCTCGAGGACGGCCGCGAGGTCGCCGGGGGTCGTCGTGTAGCGCCGTTTCGCGTCGCTCTCGGGCTGGTTCTCCAGGCAGAGCGGGACGCCCACGAGCTGGGCGTACTCCGCGCACTCGGCGAGGGACTGCAGCGCATTTTCGTGAGCCGTCGAGCGGACCCACTCGGGGTAGCGACGGGGGACCGAGCCGCCGTGGACGACGACGGCGCCCGCGCCGGCGGTGGCGGCGTAGTCGATGGTCCGCTTGACTTGGGCGACCGACGCCCGACGGGAGGCCTCGTTGAAGCTCCCGAGGTTCCAGTCGCGGAACGGGGCGTGGTAGGTGACCGAGACGCCGTAGTCGTCGGCGAGGTCCCGGACGCGCTCGGGGTCGGGGGCGTCGGGATGGCCGTGGAGGTACTCGCGCTTGAACTCGACGTGGTCCAGTCCCAGACCCGTGATATAGTCGAGGAACTCCGGGACGCTCGCGCCGAAGCGGATGTCCATCGCCGCGCCGAGTCGCGGGTCGGTCATCGCTGCCCTCCGATCGCGGCGTCGGCCCGGTAGACGGGGTTGCCGTCGACGATTGCCTGGGTCACCGTCGGCGTGGGCTCGTCGTCGACGACGACGAGGTCGGCGCGCTGTTCGGGTGCGAGCCGACCGCGCTCCGAGAGTCCGACGGCGTCGGCGGGGTTGGCCGTCACACGGCGGACCCGCTCGGGAAGGGCTTCGCCGGTGTCGACGAACGCCGCGGCCAGCAGGGATGGCGGGTGGTAGTCCGCGACGAGCGTGTCGACGACGCCCGCCTCGATGGCGTCGGCCGTCGCGAGGTTGCCCCACTGGCTCTCGCCGCGGACGAGGTTGGGCGCGCCCATCGCGGTGTGCATCCCCCGCTCGGTGGCCCGCTGGGCCGTCTCCAGGGTGATGGGGTACTCCGTGATGTCGACGCCGGTGTCGGCCAGTCGGTCGACCTCCGCGGGGTCCTCGTCGTCGTGGGAGGCGGTAACGATGCCGGCGTCGTGGGCGTGTTCGACGACGTGCGTGACGCGCTCGCGGACCGTCGCCATCGGCACATCACAGCGCTTCTCGATCATCTCCTCGGCCTCCTCGGCGGTGTGGTTGGCCGACTCTTCGTAGTACTGGCGGAACGAGTCGATGTCGCGGAACTGCCCCTTGCCGGGGATGTGGCTCATCACCGAGACGAGGTCGGCGTCGCCGTTGTCGACGACCTCCAGGACGCCGTCGACGCACTCGGGCTGGGTGACCTCACAGCGGGCGTGCAGGCGGTGGTCCGCCAGCAGGTCGTCGGCATCGGTGATGGCGTCGGTGAGGTCGGCGGCCAGCTCCGGCGAGCGGTTCTCGGACTCGTCGAGCTCGAAGGAGATGGCGTGGAACTTCGTCGTGATGCCCGCTGCGAGGTTGCTCCGGTCGGCCGCGGCCAGCGCCATCGGCGTCGCCATCCGGGCACCCGAACGCGGGTGGAGGTGGTTCTCGATATCGTCGCCGTGGAGGTCGATGAGTCCCGGCATGACGTAGCGGCCGTCGGCGTCGACGACCGTCTCGGCCTCGGTTTCTACGTCACCGACGGCGACGATGCGGTCGCCCTCGACGCGGACGCCGCCCTCGACGACGCTGTCGGGGGTGACGATTCGGCCGTCGATGACGACGAGTGAGTTGGTCGCGGCGGTCTCCGGGCCCGCGGTCCGGCTGCCGGTCGTAGAGGCCGTCATCCGACCACCGCTCCCTCGTACGCCTCGATTGGAACGATCCCCTGGAGCGCCCCGTTGCCGAGTACGACCACGCGGTCCGCGACGGCCTCGATGACGGCGGTGTTGTGGAACACGCCGACGACGGTGGTGCCGTCGTCCAGGTACTCCCGCAGAAGGTCGATGGCGGCCTGCCGAGTCTCGGGGTCGAGCGCGCTGGTCGGCTCGTCCAGCAGCAGGAGGTCCGGCTTGGGCGCAAGCGCCTGCGCGAGGTTCACCCGCTGGCGCTCGCCGCCGGAGAAGGTCGCGGGGTAGGCCTCCCACAGCTCCTCTGGCAGGTGCAGTCGTTCGAGCAGGTCACGGGCCTGCTCACGGGCCTCGTCTGTCGAGAGGCCCTGCTCGCGCAGCGGCCGGGCGACGACGTCCACCGCCGGGACGCGGGGAATCTCGTCGAGGAACTGCGAGGTGTAGCCGATGGCCTCGTCGCGCAGTCGGATGACGGTTCGGTCGTCGCACGACGCGAGGTCGACGGCTTCGCGACGCTCGCCGTCCGCGCCGTGGTAGACGATGCGGCCCTCGGTGGGGTCGTAGGTCCGGTAGAGGCACTTCAGCAGCGAGGACTTGCCGCTGCCGGATTCACCGACGACCGCGAGGAACTCCCCCTCGCGGACGTCGAACGATACGTCCGAGAGCCCGGTGACTTGCGTGTCGCCGAGCACGTGCATGTCGAAGGTCTTCGAGAGGCCGTCGACGGTGATTACTGTCATATGACTGAGTTGATGAGCGTCTGCGTGTATTCGTGGTGCGGGTCCTCCATCACGCGGTCCGTCAGACCCGACTCGACGATGCGGCCGTGGCGCATGACCAGCGTCCGGTCGGCCAGCAGGCGGACGACGCCGAGGTCGTGTGAGACCACGACGGCGGCGACCCCCTCCTCGCGCTGCACCCGGCGGAACATGTCCAGCACGCGGGCCTGGACGCTGACGTCCAGTCCCGTCGTCGGCTCGTCGAGCACGACCAGTTCAGGGTCGTTCGCGAGCGCGCGGGCAATCTGAACCCGCCGTTGCATCCCGCCGGAGTAGGTGCTGGTGGGGTCGTCCATCCGCGCGACCGGCACCTCGGTCTCCGCGAACAGCTCCCGGACCCGGTCGCGGACGTCCTCGTAGGAGCGCCACCCCGCGGAGAGCAGCTTCTCGGCGACGTTGCCGCCGCCGGTGAACTCCAGGTTCAGCCCGTCGCGGATGTGCTGGTGGACCAGGGCGATGTCGCCCGTCCGGAGGTCGTGGCGGGTCTCGTAGTCGACGTCGAGCAGGTTCCCCTCGTGGCCGGCGTAGTCGACGACGCCCGCCGTGGTCGCGTCGGGGTCCCGCTCTAGTGCCAGTTGCTCGGCGAGGCTCGACTTGCCGGAACCGGACTCGCCGACGATGCCCAGCACCTCGCCCTCGCGCACCGAGAGGTCCGCCTCGGCGCAGGCGACGACGCTGCCGCAGTGAGGGCACTGGTTCGTCCCGGCGCGGTCGCCCGTCGAGTCGATGCACTGTGGACAGCCGTCGCCGTAGACCGTCTGCAGGCCCTCTGCTTCCAGCAGTGTCACTGCCCGTCACCTCCTGCCTCGGCGGCCGGTTCGTCTGCTGTGTCGGCGTCTCCGGTCTCGTCGTCCGGCGTCCCCGGCCCCCAGTCGACTCCCTCGCGGTCGAGGTGGTGGTCCTTCGGGAGGCCGGGGTCCTCGCGGCGTTTCGCACAGAAGCTCGAGTCGTTGCAGGCGTAGCGGGTGTCGAAGCCGTCGTCCTCGCTCCCTTCTTCCGAGACTTCCACCAGATAGGTGTCCGTCGACCCGCAGGCGTGACACGACTCACCGGGGAACCGCTCGACCGTGAACTCGCGGTCCTCGAAGGCCAGCGGCTCGACCTCGGTGTGGGGCGGCACCGCGTAGATGCGGGCCTCCCGGCCGGCGGCGAAGACGAAGAGGTTGTCTGCGTCGTCGAGTTTTGGCACGTCCCAGCGTGGAATCGGCGAGGGGTCCATCAGGTAGCGCCCGGCGACCATCGTCGGGTAGCGGGAGGCGATCTGTATCTCGCCGTACTCGACGACGTTCTCGTAGAGGTGGACCCACATCTTCCCGTAGTTCCGGTGGGCGTGCCGGCGCCGGTTGGCGGCGTCGGAGGGGTCGACCTTCCGCAGTGCGTCGGTGATGGGCACCTGCAGGACGAGAATCTGGTCGTCGGTCAGGACCTCCTCGGGGATTCGGTGGCGCGTCTGGACGAGGTCCGCCTCGGTGGTATCGGTCGTCGTTTCTACGTCGGCGGTGTTCTCGGCCAGCCGCCGGATGTTGGCGGCGTTGACGCTCTCGTCGGCACCTTGGTCGATGACCTTGAACACGTCGTCGGGCCCGAGAATCGATAACGAGGCCTGGATGCCACCGGTCCCCCAGCCACGCGCCAGCGGCATCGGCCGGGAGGCGTAGGGCACCTGGTGACCGGGCAGCGCGACGGCCTTCAGCGTCGCCCGCCGGACCTCTCGCTTAGTGTGTTCGTCGAGGTATGCGTAGTTGTACCCCGAGAGGCCCTCGCTGCCGAGCGATTCGAGGGTCGAATCGACGGATTCCGTCGCGACTTCGGTGCCGCCCTCAGGCTGTACCACTGGGTCGTCCGCGTGCTGTGTCAGTTCCTCAGTCATCATCGCTCACCTCCGCGAGCGGCGCGTCCTCGGCCGGTCGGTTGTCCTCCTCGGTCTCGGTATCGTCGTTGCGCCCAGCCTCAGACGCATCGACGCGGCCCTCGTCGGCCAGCCCCCGCCGCTCGCGGATGGCCCGAATCCGGTCCAGCGTGGATTGGAACGTGACGTAGTGGGGCAGCTTCAGGTGCTCGATGAAGCCGAAGGAGTCCATCCCGTCGACCACGTCGAGGACGAACTCGGGGTTCTCGGCGGGCTCCTCGACGCCGTCGAGCTGGATGGCCGCATCGAGGATGGTCATCCCGATAGCCTTGCGCTCGTTGCGGCCGAAGGTCAGCCCGTAGCCGAAGGCGAACTGCGGGTCGTCCCGCTTCGCGTAGACGGGGACGACGGCCTCGGACTCGCTGACCTCGGTGTGACACACGGTCACCTCGTCGCCGGTGAGGGGATGTTCGATCTTCACGGGCAGGTGGCCCACCCGGACCTCCGCGAGCGTCGGGTGGACCTGGCCGTAGCCACGGAGCGAGGAGTAGCCAAGCGCCGTCACGGCGCCGGTCTCGCCGCGGGCGAGTTCCTGCAACACGGCGTCGCGGGCGGGCGGATGGGTCACCGGCTCGCGGGTGGTGTCGGTCGGCTCGTCGACGTCTGGCGCGTCGGGCTCGTCGACCAGCCCCTCCTCGCGCAGCAGTTCCATCACGTTGGTCAGTTCCTCGGGCTCGCCGACGTCCTCGGTGTTCCAGTCCTCGGTGGGGTCCTCCGGCTCGCCGTCCAGAAGTCCGAAGTCCAGCAGGCGCTGGGTGTAGTCCTTCGTCGGGCCGAGAATCTGCCCGCCGGGGACGTCCTTGAACGCCGGGGAGACCCGGCGGCTGGCGACCATCTCGCTCGGTTCGACCGGCACCGTCTCGTCATAGCGCTCCAGCGTCGAGCGGTAGGCCCGTAGCAGGAACGACGCCTCGACGGTGTCGCCCTGGGCCTGTTTGACGGCCAGCCCGGCGAGCTGCGGGGCGTACAGCCCGCCCTCGCTCATCGCCTGCGCGGTGAGCCGGCCGAGCTGGCCCTCCAGCTGGTCGACGGTGACATCGTCGGCCTCGCCCTCGACGCGCTGTTTCTCGAACAGCTCCTCGGCGCGCTCGATGATCTCCTCGCCGGCGGTGACCGCGACGTAGCCCATTCAGGCCACCTCCAGGGACTCCATCGTCACCGAGCGGGGAATCGCAGCGACGGCGTCGTCACTCGCGAAGACCGCGTCGACACCACGGGGGTAGTCCGACTGCGCCGCGGCGATGGCCTCGAGTTCGGTGGCGGGTAGTGCGACCGATAGCGCGGCCGTACCGTCGACGCCCGGTCCCGTGAGTCCGACCGTGGTCAGGTCGGCAGCGGCGCCCTCGGCAAGCGCGTCGACTTGGTAAACGACTGTCGCGCCGTCGCTCGGTTCGACCAGCGAGCCGCGTCGGCAGTCCTCGACGGCGACGTTCTCGTGGTGGCGAGCGTGGACGACGGCGGCCTCGGACTGGTCGACCGCGTCCAGACGGCCCTGGTCCGCGAGGTCCGAGCGGAGCCCGTCGTCGTCGGTCCAGCAGCCGACCTCGTGGTCGACGAGCGTCACGACGACGGCGTAATCGGCCGGTTCGGGAGTCGATTCGACGGTCCCGGGTTGGCTCATCGCCGAGAGCAGCGCCCGGTATGTCTCGCGTGTCCCGTGGACCGGGTCGACGCCGACCGCCCTCATTCCTCGTCCTCCATCGTCTCGAAGTCGACGGTGGTGTGCTTGCTCTCGGCCCAGGCCTGCGCACGCTCGGCCTCGCGGTCGGCCGCGACCTGCTCCAGGGCCCGAAGCACGTCGTCGGTGACGGGGTGGTCGCCGGCAACGGCGGCGTCGACGATGGCCCCCGAGAGCGCGGCGCGTTCGGCCTTGCCGGGTATCATCGCGAAGCCGCGCTGGCCGTCGAGTTCGACGGCCGCGGGCGTGACGACGACCTCGCCGAGGTTGAACGGCCGGTGTTCGACGGGCTCGACCACCTGCTGCATCAGCAGCTGTGGCCGGGGGTCCTGTCGCACCGACAGCGGCGGGTCCGATTCCAGTACCTCGTTCGCGAACCGGGCGAGGGTCTCGCCGTCGCAGTCGGCGATGAGCTCGAACCGGTCCGAACGGTCAGTTGGGTCTCCCATACACTGGGTGAACGGCGGCCCAACTCCCGCATAAGGGTTGACTGGGTACTCTCTATCGTCCGCTGACTGTCGGTGTTCGAGCCCGGGCCCGTCGTTCGAGGTATGGACGAGTCCGGACTCCGCTCCTCGGTTCAGGGCCGCCGAATCAGTTCGCGACGGCGGCTCTATCCGGCCCGGACTCTACGCAGCCAACCCTTATTCGAACCCTTTGCCACCGCACAGACGATGACAGATGGCAACTCAGCGGACGTGGGAGCAGGGCGAACGACCAGCCGCCGTGGCTTCATCATCAAGTCGGGCGTCGCGGCGGGCGCACTCACCGGCCTGGCCGGCTGTTCGAGCGTGCTGGGGGACTCCGGCAGCTCGAACACGATTACGATGGTGCTCACGCCGGGGACGCCGGCCGACGCCCGGCGGCGATACAAGCCGATGCAGAACCTCATCGAGGGCGAGGTCGGCGTCGACGTCGAGATGCAGGTCCCCCAAGACTACTCGGCCATCCGGCCGGCCCTAGAGAGCGAGCAGGCCGAGATCGGGATGGACGACATCACGCTCATCTCGAACCCCGACCTGATGGACGTCTACGGGACGACCGTCACGGGCGGGTCGGCGTTCTACTTCTCGATGATGGTGACCAACCCCGACTCGGGCATCGACGAGCGGACCGACATCGAGGGCAAGACGATGGCCTTCGCCGACAAGCTCTCGACGAGTGGTTCTATCTTCGCCGTCTACGCGCTCAAGGAGGCCGGCCTGGACGTGGGTGACGCCCCCAGCGGGCAGCCGGTCGACTTCGAGGGGAGCTGGTCGAACCACGACATCGCCCTGGAGAAGGTGGGCAACGGCGAGGCCGACGCCGCGACGACGTGGGGCGGCAACGGCATCCCGCACATCGCCGAGGACACCGAGCTCCCGGACCGCGTCGAGGAGAAGAGCTCCTTCCTCGACACCATGGAGACGGAGACGCCGCGGTTCCGGCCGTTCTGGTGGTCCTTCCCCATCCCGAAGCAGCCGGTCTACGCCCGCGCCACGTGGGACGACCCGGCGAAAGAGGAGATCGGTAACGTCCTGCTCAACTCCGACCAGGACCTCATCGAGCAGTACTACCCCGAGGACTACAACGAGGAGGAGCTCCCCTTCACCACGCTCGCCGACACCTCGATGGAAGAATACGAGCCCGTCATCATGCGACTGAACGACCTCGGCATCGAGCTGGGCGAGTAACCGCGACAGCGGAGTTTTTCAATCATGAGTACACTCAGAGTCGAAAACCTGACCAAAGAGTACGGCGACGTCACGGCGGTCGACGACGTCTCCTTCGAGATCGAAGACGAGTTCGTCGTCCTGCTGGGCGAGTCCGGCGCCGGGAAGTCCACCCTGTTGCGCTGCGTGAACGGGCTGACCGAGCCCACGAGTGGCGGCGTCTACCTCGACGGCGAGTCGCTAGCTGGCTCCCAACCCGAGGTCGGGATGATCTTCCAGCAACACAACCTCGTCGACGGCGTCTCGGCGTACCTGAACGCCCTGAACGGCTCGCTCGAACGCAGCGGGTTCCTCGAGAGCCTCTTCCAGTGGCAGAGCCGCGAGGACAAGAAACGGGCGCTCGAAGCCTTAGAGACCGTCGGCCTGCTCGACGAGGCCCACCAGCGTGTCTCCCAGATGAGCGGCGGGCAGCAACAGCGGGTGGGCATCGCCCGCGCGCTCGTCCAGGACCCGTCGCTGCTACTGGCCGACGAGCCGGTCGCGAGCCTCGACCCCGCCAGCGCGGAGACGGTGATGGAATACCTGAAGAAGGCCGCGGGCCTCCACGAGGTGACGGCGCTGGTGAGCCTCCACCAGGTCAACATCGCCGCCCACTTCGGCGACCGCTTCATCGGCCTCCGGGACGGCCAGTTGCTGTTCGACTGCGGCCCGGACGAACTTACCGCCGAGCGCATCGACCGCCTCTACGGGAACGTCGAGACGGTCGGGCTGGCCGAGACCACGCGAACAGGCGGCGACAGTGAGAGTCGGGACGGCACCGGCGAGCAGGCCGACGACCGGAGGGTGCAGGCGTGAGCTCCGAATCCCCCGACACGGGACTGAAGGAGTACTTGGGCTTCGCGCAGGCCGGCGACTCGCCCACGGACGAGAAGCTCACGGAGATGAAACGGCGCAAGACGATGCGCCGGCTCTACACGCTCGTCGGCCTCGTCGTCGGCGGGCTGTTCTTCCTCGTGAGCCTCCGGACGGTCGGCTTCTCGCTGGCCGAACTGATCCGTCAGATTCCGCAGTTCATCGAGGCGCTGTACGGCTACTTCCCGCCGACGACCTACTACGGCATCCCCTTCGTCGACGTCGGCCAGTACTGGTCGTTCATCGTCGAAGAGAACCTCTTCCAGGCGTCGCTCATCACCGTCGCCATCGCGTTCGCGGGGTCGGTGCTGGGCCTGCCTGGCGCCCTGTTCTTCGGCGTGATGGCCAGCGAGCGCGTCGTCCCCTACCCGCTGAACTTCCTCTTCCGCGGAACGATGAGCTTCATCCGCGCCATCCCGGCGCTGGTGTGGGTGCTCATCCTCATCCCGCTGGGCGGGGTGACGCCGTTCACCGCGACGCTCGCCATCATGATCGACACCACCGGCTACCTCGGTCGGCTCTTCACCGACGAACTGGAGGAGATCGCCGACGGGCCAATCGAGGGCATCCGCAGCACGGGCGCCGACAAGTCCCAGATAATCTCCTTCGGGATGCTGAGCCAGGTGTTCCGCCAGTTCATCGCCTGGATCGCGTTCGACCTAGAGCACAACGTCCGGGTTGCTATCGGACTGGGCCTTATCGGGGCCGGCGGCCTCGGCCTCGAACTGGACGTCCAGCGCAAGACGTTCAACTACACGGAGATGATGGCCTGCATCATCCTCATCCTCCTGCTGGCCGGGACCGTCGAACTCCTCAGCCAGCGGGTCCGGTCGTACCTCCGCGACGACGAGGACGTCGAACAGAGTGGTATCCTCGAAGCGTTCGTCAACGCGCCGAAGAAGATAATCGAGTCAACCGCGGGGCGACGGTAGATGGTCTACATCGAGGACCACGGCACCGACCGCATCCGGGAACTGGGTCCGGAGCCGACACTGCACGAACCCGTCAGTATCTCCGAGAGCGAACTCGGCGCGTGGACCGAGGTACGCGCCGAGGCACGGCTCAACGAGTCGGCCATCGGCGACTACACGTACCTGATGGAGCGCGTGCAACTGGACTACGCGACCGTGGGGAAGTTCGGCAACGTCGCCGCCGACGCTCGCCTGGGGCCGACGAACCACCCCATCGACCGCCCGACGGCGCACCACTTCACCTACCGAGCGGGGATGTACGAGATGGGCGAGGACGACGAGTCCATCTTCGAGTGGCGTGCCGACCAGTCCGTCAAGGTGGGCCACGACGTCTGGCTCGGCCACGGCGCCATCGTCCTGCCGGGCGTCAGCATCGGCAACGGTGCCGTCGTCGCCGCAGGCGCGGTCGTCAGCCGCGACGTGCCTCCCTACACGGTGGTTGCGGGCGTCCCCGCCGATCCCATCCGTCGGCGTTTCGATCCCGAGATTGCTGCCCGCATCGAGGCGACCGAGTGGTGGGACTGGGACCACGCGACACTGGCCGAGCGGCTGGACGCGTTCCGTAATCTCGATCTGTTTCTGGAACGCTACGCGCCCGAATCTGTCGAAGCAGCCGACTGAAGTGTTCGGTTTTCGTCGCTGTGAGCGAGATAGAGCAGCCACTAACGTTGCAATCAAATTGTGTGGTACTGTCGGTATAGTGGACACGAGCATCCGGCGAGCGGAGTCGCTCGAAAGAGCGCCCCGCGCTCTTTTGTGATGACGGGGGACTCTGCGAGTCCCCCGAACCACGAGGCGGTTCACCGGACGCGAGGGGACGAAGTGACCGAGACGTCTGGCAATTTTCCCCACATCTTTGTGAGGAGAGGCGCCCAGACCGCTTTGCGGCGCGAAGACACCCGACGAAGTAAAAAGTGGATTTAGTCCAGCGCGTGGTCGGGATGGATGCCCGAATGCAGCGTCACCGCCAGTTCGGCGGCGTCGGCCCAGTAGTAGATGGCCCGTTCCAGAGCCCGTGTGACCGTCACGAGGTAGCCGTACAGTTCCATGTCGTAAGCGGTGACGAGCTCGAACAGTTCATCCAGGTCCCGATGGACAGTCTCCTCTTCGCTGCGGAGGTCAGGATACGCAGAGAGGTCACAGTCGAAGAGGATGGCCGAGAAGTGGTCGTTGATGCGGTCGCCGGCGGCGAAGATGTCCTGGAGCCGCTCGGTAACGACGCCGGCGGAAGGCGCGGCGCGCTCGTCGACTACGTCGGCGATGAAGCAGGCGCGGTCGCCGACGATCTCCAAGTTCGTCGCAATGGTCGCTAAGTCTGCGGCGACGCGATTTCCGGGCCAGTCCGTCGTCAGCGTGTACGATTTTAGCTCCGAGACGACCGCGAAGTACCGCTCGTTGGTCAGCGACTCAAGCGTGTCCGCGGACTGTTCGGGCTCATTGCCTCCGAAGGCAGTTCTGGCCGCTTCGTACTGTGAGGTGGTGACGGCTTCGAGCCGTTTGAGCAGGGAGAGTACTGCGGGACCGCGGTCCGACGGAGGGAGCATGCCCTTGTGGTCGTCCGGCGTTCCGTCCACGCCGGGGTCGTCCTCGCCATGGAGCCTCGAGATGCCAGTGGCGTTGTCGTACAGCGCGGTGTCGTCAACGACGTATCCCTTCTGGACGACGCCGTCGGCTTTCAACGACTGGAGGAGCTCCGAGCAGTACTGCTCTGAGATCCCCACCGCGGTGGCGAGTTCCGACTTCGTCTCCGGGGCCGACCGGTCGATTACCTCGATAATCTGTGCGCGTGTGGCGTCGCGGCCTTGCTGGGTGGCCGCCAGCGGCCGCTGCCACAGTTGTCTGGACATAGGTCCGCGTCACAGTGCCCAAAGATAGCGGTGGCCCACAGACTGTCCGGACGGCTATATAGCGGTCCCGACCGGGCGACGCCAGCTCGTCGAAATCCGCGTTCACGGACGCAAATATAGGTATATAGGATTTGTAACTGAAACGTAGCCCTCATATAAAACATAAGGTATGTACCGCGGCCGCCTTGGGGTATGGAGACGCGGAAAGTCCAGCTATCCGGTGGGACGACGTACACGGTGTCGCTGCCGAAAGCGTGGGCCCGGGAACACGGTATCGAGGCGGGGTCGGTGCTGTCGCTGCACCCCAACGGCGATGGCTCTCTGCTCGTGGAGGTGACGACCGACCGGTCGGCGGCCGAGCACACCACGACGGTCGACGTCGCGACTGACTCGCCGGCGGCGCTTCGCCAGCGCATCCAGGCGCTGCACGCGGTCGGCTTCGACACCGTGACGCTGGTCGACACGACCGGCCACAGCGACGAGCGCCGGAGTCTCGTCGAGGATACCGTCACCGAGCTCTCGGGGTTCGAACTGCTGTCGACCGGCGACACCCGCATCCAGCTGACGAACCTCATCGACGCCGAGAACGTCGACATCCGCAAGTCGGCGCTCAGGTTGCGGCTGGTGATGCTCGCGATGCACCGGGACGCGGTCAGCGCGGTGCTTGACGACGACCCCGAGCTAGCCGACCGCGTCGCCGATCGTGACAGCGAGGCCGACAAGCTGTTCGCAATGGTGACCCGGCACTTCCGGCGGGCGCTGACCGACCTACACGAGGTCGAGAAGCTCGACTATGACCGCGACGAACTGTTCGAGTACTACTACACCAGCCGGCAGTGCGAACGGGTCGCCGACCACGCGGTCAAGATGGCGCGGTTCGTTCACGACTCCGACGCGGCGGTCCCACCGACGTTCGCCGACCGGCTCAACTCGCTGGCTGCCGACGCACGGAAGATCGTCGACACCGCGGCCGACGTCATCCTCACCGACGCTGGCATCGACGCGGCCCACTCGGCGCTGGATCGCCACGAGCGGGTGGCCGAGGAGCTCTCCGCGTTCGACCGGGAGCTCTACGGCCACGACGACCCCGCCGAGGCGTACGTCGTCGGCCTGCTGCTGGACAGTGTTGAGCGGACCGCCGAGTACGGGACCAACATCGCCGCCATCGCCATCCAGCAGAGCGTCAGAGATGGGCTTGAGCGGTGAGCGACTGCAGCTTCCTGTAGCGCGGCCGTCGATGTGAGGATATGAGCCAATCGCGAAGTCCGACGCTGGCGACGCTGATGCTCCTTCGATAGGGCTGAGTACGTATTGACTGGGCTGTTGAGGGCTACAAATTCCCAAGATACACTCTCTCGGCCTTGTTTAGATGCTCTTGAATGGCCGAGTCAGGAATCAGTCGTCCAACTAGAATCCGGTGGTGAGATCTTCACGGGCCGGTTTAGCACGTAGGTCACAACGCGTGAGAGCCGATTATGGCAGCGTCTAAACAACGCCCTCTGTCTATATTTGTACGGACTCCTCTTCTGGAAGATCACTCAGTATCGGGAAGTCTATCTCGAATCCAACGGCTACTTTCGTGTTTCGCTGTTTGGTATATTCCTCGGTTACCATCGAGAACTCCCTGATTTTCCAGCCACTGCATGATCCGCATCAAAAAGACGAGGACGAGACTCAGAAGACCGACACTCAAAGCGCCGACGATGACGACAGAAAAGAAACCCGCAGCATCAGCACCCAACTGTAGTGAAAGGTTCTGTCGGAGGATTTCGGCAATAACTCCGACAAACATGAGGAAGAATGCACCAACGCCGACAGTCCCCCAAGTATCACTGGCATGTTCCCAGTATGTCTGGTCTTGAAATTCAGGAAGCTCAGCTAGCACGCTATGCGGGATTTCGTTGGCATCGATGTTCTCCCAATTTATGACCCCGACATCAGTATCCGACTGCACATCGCTGTTCGCTGGTATCCACCAGACACCCTTCTGTCCATACTGCAGAAATCTCACACGGCCCATTTCTTCGAGCTCATCAAGATGGTTCTTGATGGCCTGCTTGCCGACAGGGATTGATTCTACCTCCACAATATCATCAAGTCGAACAACTGGTTGTCCCCGTTTCTCGCAGATCTGATCGATTACTGCGATTATCTCGTCTTTCGTCACCTTCTGTGCCGGTGGCGCGGATTCGGAGTCATTCATACCTGATTCGCCAATTTACACCTAGCTCTGGGCATATCTTACCCGACAATAAAACACTAGGACCATGGTACAGCTGGCTATACTGAAACTACAGCTAGGTCAATAATTCCATTTTTTCAGGGGGACCCCCATGGGTATACCATGCGCCACAGATGACGATCGCACCGCCCACACCAGGTGCTGTGTGGTCGGTACCGAGAGAATGGTTCCCCGACCGGACACTGCGTCCAGCCGAGGATGTCTACCAGGACCAACTCGGCTGGCGCTCGTGTCCGCGCCGTGGTACTACATTGCGGGCCTCACGTAGTGACCCGTGGGAGAGTGTAGCACCGGCCTCCACTAGAGCGTTCCGATTGCCGGGGTGGGGGCATCTCCCAGGGTCACGCTGCAGGCAGACCAGACGCAGTTGACCCAACGACTATGAAACGAGGCGGCATCGCTGTCGTCACTGACAGCGGTCACGACATCGACGATGCACAGTTCCCGAAAAAGCGGACCGAAGACGGTCACGAATTACTCGCGACCGTCGACGTCGACTGGCAGCAGTCCATGCTGGGCGGCCAGCAGGTTGCGCATGGTCGCATCGCCGAAGAATTAACGGCCGAGATCAAGACAACTCGTATCCGTACCGATGGTGGCGTCGAAGTCGGACGCGAGGAAACCGACGTTGTTCCGCAGACGACGGAGTTTTCCCACGTGCCTGGCGAGTTCTTTGTCACCGAAAGTACCCAGGACGAGTTCGCAGACCAGCTCATGGAGGAGGCGACAGGTGAGACGATTCACCGGGCACAAGTTGACCTCGAGTCGTTCGCGGCAGCACACCCTAACGCAGACCCCTGGATGGGCTGGTTCCGGTCGGGCAACGGCCCGATCGACAGTGGCGCTGCCTACGGCGACATCGACAGTGAGCCCGATCTGGTGAAGTTCATCCACAGCAACGAGAACAGTCAGCTGGGCTTGACGAACCTGGAGTACGAAGGACAGTTGTTGAAGCTCGTCCTCTCAGAGGGTGGGTGGCTCGCTATCTACAACCCAAAAGACAGGGACAGGGTCGAGTTCACGCGGTTCATTCACGACGAGGTGCTACCGCACACATCGCCGAAGCTGATGAGCTGAACTACGGTATGTACCTACGGCGCCACTGCCTATTTGACACCACTCTCGGGAGTTGAGCCAGTATGTATACCGTCGGAAGCACCATCATATCTCAGCCTTACTTTATGTAGGTTGTTGTCCGTCCAGAGCGTCGGAATCGTTGTAGTCGACTTTCGGCCACGTTGTCAGGCAAAACCATACGGCTACCGTCTCCGTAGCGAGTGTCGCCGACCGGATCTGCACACATCGCTGCCTCAAAACTTTCGCCCTCCACGTGTTCACGTTTTAAGCTAATATCAATGACTGGTTGCGATTGGAGTTCGTCATGAACTGCGTCGTTATATGTGAGCCAGAGGCGGAGATTGACATAACACTCCGGCTCTGGATAATCAAGATCAGCGCTGGAACTCGTAAACGGGCGGTACGTATCCCCCTCTTCGAAGGTTAGACAAGCAGTTTCAGCAAATGACCCCATCTGTCCTGCCTCAAGCGTATTCTTGTGTTGACTGACACCGTCATCAACTCGAGCAAATGGTAGCATCCGGTCGAAATCGAACGTCGGATTCGATTCTGTCTGGATTGGAGGGTTCGGAATCTTGAATGGGATCGCTTCGAGTACGTATCCGATATTGTATGCAGCACCATCACCGACGTTCGATATTTCAAACTCTATCTGATCAGCATCTATTCGCCACGAGTCGACGATCAATTGCGGTAGCTGTGCTAATTCCAATAGCCGCTGTTGTTGCCGTTGGATGTCTCTTTGCGTTTGGTCAATATCTCGCTGGTCCGAGGAAATGTCCCGCAACTGTAGGTAGAGATACGCTAAAACCAGCGATACCAGCGGTGGGGCAATTGCACCAAGAACATCAATCAGCGTGTAGAAGTGAATTGACCAGAGTGGCAGTATGAAAAATCCCAGAACGACTATAACAGGTATCAATACACCTAATCCGAGAATTGCGATGAGTCCCCAGTCTGTATCTATACTACACATATTCACTTATTCATCAACTACCGCTGATTGGGAGGAATAAAGTGTTATTGCACAGCGAGTCGTTCGTCGCTATCAGACTCGCTGGAGTCGTCTAATTCGAGTGTAACCGCAAACTCGATTCGGTCGTAAGGGACGACGGGCCGTTTGGCGCGGCCGTCTTGTTCGAGTGAGATGATGCCATACTCTTCAAAGAGATGGACATCATCGTTCACTTCCTTGGGGTTGCGATCTACGAGCCGCGACAGGGCTCGCATACTCTCAGGTTCCTCTTCCATTACCGCCTTGAGTAGTTCAAGACGTGTCCCGGTGAGGATCCGAGCAATCCGCTCTGGATCGCTAAAGCTCACCGTATCAGGACCTGGATCTTCCCCTTCGTCGACAGCCGCAGCAGTCGTAAGGACATCATCCTTGAACGACTCCCACGGCTTTGCTTCGATCCGAAGTACGGACTCAGCATCCTCCTTCGAACCGAGTTCTTGAGGGGTCATCGTTGATAGTTTCCAGTGTAGTCTCGTTGGTTCACTAGGCTGCACAGCAGCATGGTTCGCCGGACAAAGCGAGGAGTATCGACCCTCACTTTGCCCGGGGAGCGATGCAGGCTTTCCGACTGTCTCAGGGGTGAACAGCCCCAAACCTGTGCCAACTGCGAAATTTCTATCGAAGTCGGCATCCGGTGGGGTGCTCTCGCAAGTCTGTCGAGCACGAGCGCCTACTCGGCAATTCCGTCGGTTATACCGTTGTGTTCCATGTGTTATCACCTCTTTTCCCCGCCCGGCAGTTGAGCCGTGAAGAGAGTGTGGATCGCTCTCTCCAGGCGCTATACAGTTGGGGGCAACCTGGCTAGTGACCGACTGTGTCCGCGCAGTACTATCCGACAGAGTCGTCCAGTTCCTCCACCATATCAAGAAACTGGTCGAGGTGTTCCCGCCACGACTGACGAGGCGTAGAGTACAGGTCAACAGCGTCACTAACGCTTGCGTGATACCGGTGAGACACACCTCCTTTGTTCGTCGCGTATAGGAGCTCGCGCCCTCCCGGCCCTGTGAGGGTGCACTCGTATGCTCGGTCGTGTGGAATATCCTCATCATCTGTCGCGTCTGTGTGTGTGATTTCGATCAGGCTGCCACCCGGAGTTTCGTATGTGTCGTTTACGGACGACATGTTCACGCCCGGGCGGGCATGTTGGGGTACGACCCCCACAATAATCAATGTTGGGGTTGGACCCATACATAGTAGGCAGATATATGTCCGTTGATTTTTAGAACCGCACCAGGTCTCCTACCTCCCAGTTAACAGATTAGGTCCCTGTGTTGACCTGCTTTGCCTCCTTTCCGCTACGAACGAGAGACAATATAACAGACATTCGAGGTGACTAGTCGAATCCGAATGGGAGTGAGCCGTCGTACTCTTTTATGAACTCAATCGCATCTTCACAGGAAGTGAGGCGTATATTCTCACGACCGCCGCCGCCGTAGCGTTCGAATGGCAGAGATGGATCAGTACACATGACATCAATCACTTGCTTCCCGTCACCCTGTTCATCTGAAGGGAGCCATCCCACTGCTGTCTGTACTGATACCTTCCGGGAACCCACGATCCTCTTTCTCAGCGCCTTCTGTGCGAGCTTCACACCAATGGCTGTGGGGTCATTGTGGTTACTAACCCCTTCTAATGTATTTGAAATATCCAGTCACCATGCGAGTAAACGCATTAAAGATACAAATAAGTGTTGCCAGAGACAACACTGATGTACTTAGTGACTACTGGTTTGGACTCAATTCAGACAACAATGTCCTTTATCCAAACATTTATCCATACATAGGCCATTGAATAAGATGCGAAGTGCCCCACCGAGGGCAGCGATCCCCTGTGTCTCCCGCAGTGGGATCAGATGAGCCCCCTCCTCTACCGAGCAGCTAATCTCGGCAGCTCAACGCATCCGACAATGAAAGTTAAAGGATGAAGTTCCTCTTGCAATACCTAGCCAACCAGATATTGCGATAAAGAGAAGAATACGCGTGGCTGCTGCTGATTAGGTCGACGGTAAGATAAAAGCCTACCGTGCCGAAAATCAGACTTAGCTGCTACTTATGGTACCTAGCCATCCGGCCGGGGTATGAGTGAAATCGTGTAATCTACGGTTACCACTCATATTTTTCGAGTGTGCGTGCCAAGCTACGAAAACGCCTGTGCAAGCTGCACGGAAGCGATGACCGCAGGATTCCCACTCGAGAACAACCAGCGAGCCGATAGAAACCCCACGGGACAGGCAGTAGGCAAGACCGGTGCCACATAAGGTAGAGTATGCTACGACCAACTGAGCGGGCTCAAGTACGCCCCTGCGGCCAGAAATAGGCGCGAAACCTTTACACTCCAGTCACCCAGCGCCATTCTGGACCCACCAGAGGAATGTCCATTATGAAGACGGAAGCCAACCAGTCACCAAATCGAGACCCAGACAGCGAAGAGGCATATGCAGAGGATACTCCCCTTACGTGGGCATTCGGAGATACCCCGAAAGTCAAAATTATCGCTGCACTACTGAGCGAAGCAGAGAGAGATATCAATATTAGTGACATCTCTAGACTCTCCGGAGTGAGTCGAAGCGCGATCTATGAACACTTGGATGACCTTGTTGAATTGGGCGTGGTTGCACAGACCCGCGAGATGGGGGGAAGTACGCTCTACCAGATCAACACAGAGAATGAAGCAGTCGAAAAAATTGCAGAGCTAGAAAGTGTATTCCTAAGCCAGTGGTGCAACGACGAAATTAAAATCACCACCGAGTGATGTTATATCTGTTCGACCGGAGTGGCTACTCCTCAAGGGATTCATTCATAGCATTGAACGACCTCTGATGTATCTGACGCAGAGGGACCGGATGAACTCGCATAGGCTACGGTCAGCACCACTTTGAGCAAGAATTCTTGACCACGCGACCGTACACCCAAATTGATCTGAACCAAGGATCCACTATGTTCGGTATTCTTCGACGAATTACTCCGTAATTCGGTAGCTGACTTTGTCCCTAGTCGGTGAGTGTCTGACGGAGTTATTTGTATCACCGATATGTATACAGTATCTGTATATGGCATCAGTGCAACGGGCAGCAACGTACGTCGAAAAGGGGGGCGTCGGGAAGACAACAAGCGCCGCCCACATCGCCGTCGCTGCACACAACATGGGACACGAGGTTCTCCTCGTTGACCTCGCTGGAACACAGAACGACCTCGCGACACACTTCGGACTCTCCATCGTCGAGGACGACGACGCGGATGGCGTCACCATCGATGCCCCGATCTCGGCCGTCTTCGGTGACGACTGGGCGTTCCTCCGAGACAACATCGATGACCTTCTGGATCGGATGACGTTCCCGACCGACGAGGGGCCGGACCTTATCCCAGCTGATCTCGGGCTCGGTGGCGCAGACAATAAC
>NZ_LIUF01000012.1 GCF_001280425.1 Haloarcula rubripromontorii
CACCTATACATCACGAATCTACCGAGAGAGGAGTTTCTCCCGGCGGATCTAGCGACGCTGTATCGGTGTCGATGGGAAGTAGAAACGTTGTTCCGTGAGTTGAAGACGCAGTACGAACTGGACGAATTCGACACGAACAACCCTGATGTCGTGAAGATTCTACTGTACGCAGCGTTGCTGTCACTGCTGGTGAGTCGTGAGTTGTTGGATCTGGTCACTGAGCAGGCCGACGATGAGATCGTGTTTCCGCCGGAACGCTGGGCGGCGACCTTCCGGTCGCACGCCCAGCTCATCCTTCACGAACTCGGTGAGTACCTCGGTTACTCGCCACCGCCGTTGTTGGAGCGGCTAATCGAAGATGCCCAGAAAATCCACCAACAACGACCGATCTTACAAGAGACGCTCGCTACCGCTACACAACCGAGGTGTGAGTCTTAGCTAAAGACGAATACGATTACGAATTGATTAGTAAACGGCCAGTAAATCGTCCCACCCAAATACGCCCGGTTCATTTTGAGACCACATCAGCAACCTCTCATCAAAACTGATATCAGGTTAGTACAGAGGGGATAGTTTGTTTGACTGCGGTGCCTGTAGGATTTGCCACCCGGCCAAACAATCAGTTCCTCTCCCAGTCTGCTAGTGTGCCGAAATACAGAACTGTTGTCGGGGATAACGACACTCATAGTGACTTACACGCCGGTTTCTCACCTTACTTCCGGCAACCTGCTTCCCTTTTGTCGGACTACTGTCGGTGTATGACTCATCGTTGTCATAGCGCCCATATTTGCAGTGACTAATAGTGCATATTGGTACGCTGTCCGGCATGAAACCATCAAATTTGATAATTTCATACACAGGACTATTATTTCTGAGCGCTTTCTGAAGGCATGGCAAATAGTAACTTGACAGGTGCTGGAAACATCGGGGACAAAGACACCGCCGCTGGCGATGGTGGTTTCCTCTCGACCATCCCGAATGGGAGTTCAATCCCCGACGAGACGTGGCAACGCCGCCACAAATATTTCATCATCACAGTCCTTGCGCACATTCCGTTCCTGCTCGCTCTGGGACTTATCGAGACGGCACAGAGTCCGATCATCGGCGCAACCATCCCCGCTGTGCCGACCGGACGGGTGTTTCTTCAGATCGGTATCATTGCTGGGTTTGCGTTCGCTGCAGCCCTTCCGCAACTAGGCCGTCGAGTGCGAACTGTGCTCGCGGTCACAGCCCTCGCGTTCTGTACCGGCACGCTCGTGCACTTCAGCGGCGGGTACATTGAAGCGCACTTCCACTTCTTCATCGCAATCGGCATTGCCGCGGTCTATGAAGACTGGATTCCGTTCGGCATTGGCATCGCGTACGTCATCGCGAGCCACATCATCTTCGGCATCATTGACCCCACGTCGGTCTACAACCACACGGCAGCGCAACTGAACCCCATCGCCTGGGGCGCTGTCCACGGTGGTTTCGCCGCAATGCTGGCTATCGCACTGACAATTCACCTGAGTTCTATCGAGAAGTCTCGACAGAAGGCACAGACGGAGATTGAGCGCGCCCGTAAACGCGCGAACAAGATCGATAACCTCGAAGAAGAGCGGGCCGAAATCGAACAGCAGCGCGAGGAAGCGCAACGCCTCAGAGACGAGGCCGAGCAGGAGCGTGAAGAGGTCGCCGCGCTCAACAGCCATCTCGAACTGAAGGCCCAGACGTACAAAGACGCGATGGAGGAAGTGGCAGACGGCGACTTCACAACACGCGTCGATTCGGACAGTATGAACGACTCGATGGCTGAAATCGGCATCGCGTTCAACGGTATGGCGGACGAACTCGAAGCGACGCTCGGCGAGATTCAGTCGTTCGCAGCTGCCGTCGATAGGCAGGTCACGGAGTCCGATTCAGCACTGCGGGAGGTCGCAACGGCGAGCGACGGTGTGAGCGGTTCTATCCAACAGATCGCTGCCGGCGCTGATGAACAGCGGGGAATGGTCGAAGAGGCGAGCGCCGAGGTCTCGAACTTTTCAGCGGCGGTGGAGGAGATTGCTGCATCGGCTGATGAAGTCGCACAGACCTCTGCCGACACCGCAACAATCGCGACTGATGGGCAATCACTCGCCGAAGACACGTTAACTGATGCCCAAGACGTCAAGGCGTCGATCGATGAAACCGTGACGACAGTGACCGAACTCGACGACCAGATGACGGAGATTGCGACGATAGTGGACTTCATCTCTGACATTGCGGAACAGACGAACATGCTGGCGCTGAACGCGAACATCGAAGCGGCCCGCGCGGGGAACTCCGAGACGGGAGATGCAGGCGATGGCTTCGCTGTTGTGGCTGACGAGGTCAAGACACTGGCCGACGAGACACAGGAGTCTGCAGGCAATATTCGAACCCGAATCGAAAACATTCAGGACCAGACCGGCACTGTTGTCGGTCAGGTCGAACGGGCGAGCGAGCTAGTCGAAAAAGAGATCGAAGCCGTCGAGCGGTCCGTCACTGCGTTCGAGCGGGTTGCTGAGAACGCGGCGGAAACCGATACCGGCGTTCAGGAAATCAGCGACACGACTGATAGCCAGGCAGCGACCAGTGAAGGTGTTGTGTCGATGATCGATGAGGTGGCGGAGATCAGTGTCGAGTCTGCCGATGAAACGGAATCCGTGTCCGCGACGGTCGAAGAACAAACTGCCGCTATCACTGAAGTGAGCAACCGGATGGAGTCGCTGTCTGAGCAGGCACAGCAGCTCGAAACGCTGGTCGGGTCATTCACTGTCAGCACCGACGCTGCTCAGGCACAGTAGCCAGAGTTTCTCCAAATTTCCAGTTTCCGTCTGCACCAACTCCTACAGTTTGTGGCCACTGGCGAAACGCGCACTTACTCTGACTCGGAAACGTCCACAGTCAGGACCGGCACGGACGACTTTGTGACGACCTTCTGTGCTGTGCTCCCGAGCATATTCTTTTCGTATTCGTCTGCCTGCGTTCCCATCGTGATCAGGTCAATGTCGGCGTCGGAAACATACGACACAATGCGGTCCGCTGGTTTGCCCCGCTGAATCGCTGTCGAGACTTCGATTCCGTCCTGTTCCAGCGTCTCTCGGACGGCCGATGTGGCCGCTTCGCCCTCCGCTCGCATGTTCTCAAGCACTTCGTCCTGCATCTCGTCGGCCATCGACAGGAACGCCCGGTCGTCGATGACATACAGCGCGTGGACGGTAACGTCCCGTCCGTCGGCAATATCGAGTGTGTGTTCCAGTACCTGTTTCATTGACGCACTTCCATCCGTTGGAACGAGAATATCGCTATACATCGTTCGTACAAATCAAGTTGTCACAAACATCCCTTTCGGTTCTACCCAGGCGTCCGAACTACGGTCGCGATAGCGCGAGCGGTGATGCTGCTGTGTGGCCCGGTCCCGTTTGCACCCAGTCACAGATAGCCGAGTCGCTCCAACCGCGACTTGACGTCTATGTCGTCAAAGCCATCGATGTCGTATTCGGCCATTTCGTCTTCTCCGGCAGCGAGTGCAGTAATGTCGAGTGACTCACTGTGCTCTGCGGAGTCAGCGACAACGTCGGCCGGCGGGCGGTCGATAGGGGTCCCGTCGCTGGGCTCGGACCGCCGACCATGCACGACCGATTCGTACTCGTCATCCCCCCACGCTGCGCGCTTGTAGACGGTGTCGCCGGGTCCGTCTTGGTACACGAGCGACGCAGACTGTCGGAATCGGTCCGGTTCGTCGGTGTACTGTTCGGCGTACTCCGCCGTCTGCCCGGTCGGTGGTGCCTGATACGCAGTCGTCTGCCCGTTTGGTGCGACGAACAACCCGGAGTCGTCCGCTTCGCCGTCGAAGGCAGCCAGCACGGCGTCGGGAAATCGCGCCAACGTCGCCAGGGACTCGATCCGCCGCCCCTCGGTCTGCCCCGGTCCGCTGACGACCAGTGGAACGTGAAACAGTTCCTCCTGTGTGCCCATGCCGTGCATAACGGCCGGTGGCTCAGTAGCTGCCTGTGGCGGCTCCCCGAACCCGTCGCCGTGGTCCGACGTGATGACGACGAGCGTATCGTCCAGAACCCCTCTCGCCTCCAGAGCACCGATGACCCGCTCCAGAATGGCATCGGTCTGTCGAATCGCCCCGTCGTACAGCGGTTCGAGCAGTTGTCCGACGCCCGCCGGGAGTTGCTCCCCGTAGACGCTCCACTCCCACTTGATCGGGAGTTCGTCGTGCATCGCCCAGTAAAACTCCGTGCCCCACGCATCGTAGGCGTCCCGCGTCGCGTACGGCATGTGCGCGTCCATCAGATTCAGACACGCAGCCCAGGGCTCCGGTTGTTCGTCAGTCCACTCCATCAGCCTGTCAGCGTACCAGAACCCGTCGACACCGTTGCGGGTCTCAGATGGGTCGTCAACGGCTGTCGAATCGGGGCGCTCTGTAACGACTGTCTCGAAGCTGTCGCTGAGTCCGGACGGATGCACCGTGAGATACGGGTTCTCGGTGAAGACACCGGTCTCGTAGCCTTCGTCGTGGAGGAAATCAAAGATAGTCTGGCCGGGTTCCAGCCGTTCGGTTATCCGGAGTGTGTGGCCCTCGGACGGAACGCCGGTGAAGAGGCTCGTATGGGCCGGCAGCGACCAGCTCGCGGTCGTCCGTGCCTGCGTGTACACCGTCGCCTCACGAGCGAACGCTTCGAGGAAGGGTGTGGTCCTGCGTCGATGACCTAACAGCGAGGTGTTCGCCGCGCGTACGCAGTCGAGAACGACGAGTAATACGTTTGGCCGACCCATTGTCAGGCTTTAGAAGGTCTCCACGGCAAAAGTATGTTCTGTAATCGGGATTCTTACTGTCGTACTGGTGACCCGTGTCGACACGTCCATGGGAGAGGACCGCCGTACAGAACCGGGTGCTTCCGTGCCACCCGGCAGGACTGATTTTGTACCAGTGAGTACAGGGGTCACTGCCTACTTCGCCAGCACTCGTCACCGCTAAACGTTCTGCGCTACGGGAGTTTACCATCAAATAGGCGACACATAAACAATCAACAGACAGTGTCCCAGACCCCGCGGGAGTATATTTTATATGGGTCGACAGTCTGATGAGTAATACGTGGTCAAATCAACGGTCCGGTTTCCCGAAGCGGTGATGGACTGCGTCGAGGAGATGGTCGAAGAGGGTGTCTTCTCGAACAAGTCCGAGTTTCAGCGCTTCGCCGTCGAGTACGTCCTATCGGAAATCGAGGACTACGAACCCGAGATGGTTGATTTCGACGAACTCCAGAAAGAGGTCTTCCAGCACCAGCCGGTCTCCAGTCGGGCCGAGATGTCGCCGGAGATCAACGAGAACTTCTACGAGAACGCTGCGCGCGTCCGCCAGTTCGCAATCCGCGGTGACATCGAGACGGCAGAGGAGTACATCGACACTGCCTACCCCGTTACTGACCCTCGCTGCTTGCTCCTCGACGACTTGCTTGAATCCTATCGACAGCGCGAAACCGGCGACGAATAGGGTCCAGATCTGAGACGCAGTTGCCTCCCCGTATTTGATTGAGTAGTCTCCGGAGCGTCAGTCGTCGTCAGCGCGGGCCTCTGGCGTTCTCTCCGAGCGTGGCCCGGCGGCGTGGCCCTCGTGGGCCAGCGCCGTCGCGAACAGCTCTTCGGAGACGGCAGGCACCTCTGTCTCTTCGACTGCCCCCTCGGAATCGATGTCGTCGACTGAACGCGGGTACTTCCTGAGGTCCTTGTGGATAGCGATGCCCGCGTCCGCGCCCTCACCCATAGCGACCGGGATCTGGTTGTGGCCCGGGGCGAGGTCACCCACGGCGTAGACGCCGGAGACACTGGTCTCGCCGTGGTCGTCGACAGCGACCGTCCCGTCATCGTTTCTCTCAAGCCCCAGTTCATCGGCCAGTGCCGCGTGATAGTCCGACCCCAGCATCGGGAAGCCGCCCTTGTACTCTCGAACGCTTCCGTCTTCGAATTCGTAGGCCGATAGCCAGCCGTTGTCGTCGGTCTGCTTCCCGGACATCTCCGTCTCGACAATCTCGACCGGGTGATTGTCGAGCATCGTCTGCGTCTCGTCGCTCCACTCGGGGTCCTCGCCGCGAGTCAGGATGTCCACGTCGTCGGTGTAGTTCAGCATAATCATCGCGACGTGAGCCGCGGACTCGCCGGTGCCCATGACGAACACCGGTTCGCCGACGAACATGAACGCGTCACAGTGGAGACACCAGTGTAGTCCCTTCCCGGTCCGTGGCAGCGGGGGGTCCGGCCGCTCGTCGGCGAACCCGGTCGCCAGTACGACTCGCTTGACAGTCAGTTCGTCGTCGCTCGTCGTCACGGTGAAACCGTCCTCGTCGGCGAGTGAGTCCACCGACTCGACGAAGCCCCGCTCGTAGGTTCCGCCGTAGTCCTGGACCTGCTCGCGGGCCGTCTCCAGGAACTCGTTGCCCGAAACGTCCTCGGTGACGCCAATGACGTTGTGCGTGTCGGTCATCATCGCAGCGCGGCCCCCACCGCGGTTGATAACAACCGTATCCATCCCCAGTCGGGTGGTGTATAGCGCGCTCGTCAGCCCGGCCGGGCCACCGCCGACCACGGCGACATCGTAATCGTACTGCCCGTCAGTATACATCACCATATCGTACGTGCTCAAGCAATAAAAACAGCAGAACGGCGGCGACCGACGCGGCAATTTAGCGCTGGCGAGTCACGCTCTGAGTGGCGCAACGACAGGCTCGCTGGCACCTCACTCATCCGGGGCCAAGGGCTGCGATGTCGGCCCCGACTGTCGCCTGTGCATCGGCCGGATTCGGATCACTGTCAGCCAGATGCGTCCACTCGTGTGCGGGCAGTGCCGACAGATGGTCCGTGATTGCGGTGCTGTACGGAGTCGCTTTCACGGTGCTTTCGCTGTTGCCCCAGATATGGTTGATGACGGTCATCGAATCGATGCGTACCTCGACTGATTCGGGGTCACACCGCGCAGCCAGCGCCTGCAGGCCGAGATGGAGTGCGGCGTATTCGGCGACGTTGTTGTTTGTCCGGGAACCGACCGGTCGGCCGAGCCGGGCAATCGGTGTCTCGTCCGCCTGAATCACCGCTCCGGCTCCGGCCGGCCCGTTACTGTGTGCGCTGCCGTCCACATAGAGGACGACCCGTGACGCGTCGGCATCAGTCGCGGCCTGCTGTGCTGGGGGCGAGCCCGATTCGAGAAGTTCGTCGACTGCAGTCCGTATCTCCGCAGCGGATGTCGCCGGATCGAATAGGCCACCGTAGCCAGCTACGGCACCATTGATTGCATCGATAGCAGGGGTGAGTTCATATCGATACAGTGCAAGCAGCTCGTCGACCCGCGTCGCCAGCGGCGAGAGTGTCTCCGCCGGGAGACGCTCTCTATCACTCGCCGTCGTATCGTGACGGTCCATCAATAGCGCGTAGCCGCGGACGGGTAAAAGGTACTTGGCTGTGACAGGCCCGAGATGGCCAGCGGCGTATCGTAAGTACTGGCTGTTGAGCGAGCATTTTCCCCGGAGTCAGGACCGCAGTTAACAGCGCTGAGACCGTAGCCGTGGCTACAATGGACAGACGAGCGTTCCTTACTGCGAGCGGGCTTGCGGTCGCGGGCACAGTGACTGGCTGTAGTGCCCCCAGTAACGGCCAGCAAGGGGACGGCACGACAGCGACGGATACCGGACAGGGAGACAACGGGGCGACTGGTGTGGCCGTCGAGACCGTCGCCGACGGACTCGAAGCGCCATGGAGCGTCACGCCGCTGCCTGACGGCTCACGGCTGTTGGTCACAGAACGCGTTGGTCGCGTGGTGCTGGTCGACCCGGCGGACGGCACGACCACACCGGTCAGTAACGCACCGTCGGTGTACGCGAGCGGACAGGGCGGGATGCTGGATACAGCGCTCCATCCCGACTTTCCGGACCCGTCTTGGGTCTACCTGACATATTCGGGGGCCAATGACAGCGGTGAGTCGGCCACCCATTTAGGCCGTGGTCGCCTGAACGTGGCTGACGCGCACTTCGAGACGTTCGAACAACTGCACGTCGCCGAGCCGTTCGTCGACTCCGACGGCCATTTCGGGTCCCGCGTCGTGTTCGGCCCTGACGGCCTGGTGTACATGACTGTCGGCGACAGACAGTTCAAGGACTTCGGCCCCGACCACGTCGCACAGGACCGGACGAACGAACTCGGGACGACGCTTCGACTGACCCCCTCGGGCGGGATTCCCGATACGAACCCGTTCACTGACGATCCGAATGCAGTCGATTCGATATTCAGCTACGGCCACCGCAACGCACAGGGAATGACCGTTCATCCTGACACCGGCGCTATATGGCAGGCCGAGTTCGGCGAACAGGACGGCGACGAAATCAACATCGTCGAACGGGGCGGTAACTACGGCTGGCCGGTCGCCGACGAGGGCTGTACCTACGGCAGCGGCGAGCCAATCGGCGTTAGCCACGCGGAGCGCGACGATGTCATTGCCCCGGTGTATTCGTGGGAGTGTGGGTCAGGAGGGTTCCCGCCCAGCGGCACGACTTTCTACACCGGCGATGCCTTCTCCGAGTGGACCGGCGACTTGCTCGTCGGTGGGCTGGCGTCGCAGTACCTCGCCCGGTTCACTGTTGCTGGGCGAACGGTAGAGGAAGCGACGCCGCTCCTTGCCGACCGAGGGTGGCGAATCCGTGATGTCGCAGTCGAGCCCGATACCGGATACATTCTCGCGGCCATTGACTCACCGGACGCACCGATTGTTCGACTCCGCCCCGCCTGAATCAGGTGCGTCGGCGACAACTGGTCTGGACCGTCCCCGTCTCATAAGCCGAACCGAACCCGCATCGATTATACCCGGTTAGCGATCCCGGATCGCGCCATTTTTGCTTCTGAACCCGCTAAACTGGCTGTGAATCAGACTGCGATTCTGCATGCCGCGTTCGGAGTACTGATAGTCGCAGGGTTCCTCGTTTCGGCACCATTGAGCTATGGCTTGTACGGGCTGGGAGCTGTGTGTTTCATCGCCGGCATCGTACTCGCCCGGCAGGATAGCGATGAGCCGGACGCCGCTGACAGCGCTTGACCTCGGAAATCCTGCGACGACCAGTAGGGACTGTCGTGATTGTCAGACTCTCGCCGTACCGATATCTGCTATGAGCTTACACCGATTGGTGGCTGCCCGGTCACGCTTCCTGTAGTCGACCACCGTCGACAGCCACGTTCTGGCCGGAAATGTAGTCAGCCGCGTCGCTACAGAAAAACAGAATGGGTGCCGCAACGTCCTCGAATGTGGCCGGTCGTCCACGGGGGTACTCTGAGACATCCACGACAGTGTTCTCGACCGCGAAGGGCGACACGGCGTTGACTGTAATCCCGTCGTCCTGCGTATCATATGCCACTGTTCGCGTGAACTGCAGGACTGCCTTTTTCGCTGCGAAGTACGGAAAATTCATCGGCACGGCTCGGTCATCGCGCGCGTCCGCCACGCCGAAGTTGATAATCCGTCCCCAGCCGGTCGCCCGCATCGGCGGGAGCGCTCGCTGCGAACACAGATACGTCGAGAATAGACACCCCTCAACAGCAGTTCTCCACTCATCGAGGGACAGTTCGTCCCACCGCCCCTGTGGGAGCGGACCAACTGCGTTGACCAAGATATCGATATCACCTAGTTCCGACTCACAGTCCGAGAACAGCGAATCAACAGCGTCGGGCTCCGTTACGTCGCCTGCTACCGTGGTTGCCTCGACACCGTGATCCCGTGCGCTGGCTGCCGTCTCCGCCGCTGCTTCTTCGCTCGTCCGGTAGTGCACGGCGACATCGGCACCGGCAGCCGCTAACTCAAGGAGTATCTCACGGCCGACCCGCTTTGCAGACCCCGTCACGAGAGCAGTACGCCCGTCTAGCTCCGGCTGAATTGCTACCACTTGTCGATGTATGGCGGGAAACGTCAAAAGTATGAGGGAAAATTCCGCGGAAAGGGGAACCTCACTATGCCAGCAGCCACCCTCGGACTAGTGGCTAGGCTTCCCTGTGTACGGAGTCTTGGAGAACCGAATTTCACTCGACGCTATCGCCGGCGAGTCGGCTACGCATCCTGCCGGCGGTTTTATCAGATCGGTGGGAATATTCTGTCATATGCCTGAACAGCCTGTTGATGTCGGCCCAGGAGGCGAGAACGTCGCTGGTGAGGCACCCGCCGCGGAGCCGGAAACCGTTACCGACGACGCAATCCTCCATGACGACGACGTTGAACTCGAACGGACTATCGGGCTAATCGGCGGGCTGGCAATCGGGATTGGGACGATGATCGGGGCCGGTATCTTCGTCTTTCCAGGGCTAGCGGCCGCCAGCGCTGGACTGGCAGCGACGCTCTCGTTCGCAATCGGTGGGCTGATCGCGTTGCTCGTGGCGCTTCCGACCTCCGAACTCGCCACGGCGATGCCACGGAGCGGTGGCGGGTACTACTTCATCTCGCGGAGTATGGGGACGGCGTATGGCGCGATAGTGGGGCTCGGGCTGTGGCTCGGACTGATGTTCGCCTCGGCGTTCTATCTGGTCGGACTCGGTCACTACGCGAGCGCCGTGTTCGCTGAACTCAATATTGCGCTCCCGGTTAGCCCGGTCATCGGTATCGGGCTGCTGTTTGGGGCTGTCCTGACGGCACTGAGTATCGGTGGCACGGAAAATACGGCAAAGCTCCAGAACGTGGTCGTGGGGGTCCTCCTCGTGGTGCTTACAGTGTTTCTCTCCTACGGTGTTCTCGATGCCGTGGGTGTGTTCGGTGGCGGCACCGTTCCGGAGCAGTTCTTCTCCAGGGGGTACTTCCCGGTGTTGACGACCGCTGCACTCGTGTTCACGTCGTATCTGGGGTTCGCTCAGGTCGCCACTGTCGCGGGCGAAATCAAACAGCCGGGTCGGAATCTCCCACTGGCGATGGTGGGCTCGGTTCTGATCGTCACCCTCTTTTACGTTGTCACAATCTTCGTCGCGACCAGTGCGTTCGGCGCTGAACGACTGGGAGAGTTCGGGGAGACAGCGATGGTCGAAGTCGCCCGTGACTTCCTCGGGCTGCCCGGGGCGGTCGCAATACTTGGTGCCGGACTGTTGGCGACGTTTTCCAGCGCGAACGCGTCGATTCTCAGTGCTTCGCGGGCGGTCTACGCGCTGAGCCGCGATGCATTGCTCCCCAGAAAGGCGAGCAAGGTCAATCTCCGGTACGGCACACCGCACGTCGCGTTGCTCGCTGCTGGCGGACCGATACTCGTCCTCGTCGCGACTGGCCGGGTCGAACTCCTCGCCGAAGTCGCCTCGTTCCTCCATCTGATCATGTACGGGCTGATGTGCGTTGCGCTGATCGTGTTGCGCCGTCGCAATCCAGATTGGTACTCACCCAGCTATCGAGTGCCGGCCTATCCGGTGGTTCCGGCCGTCGGTGCGATCGCGAGTTTCGGACTGATCGCCTTTATGCAGCCAGCGTCAATCGGCATCGGCATCGTGGTCATGCTCGCCTCGTACCTCTGGTACCGTTATTACGCTGGGGACGTGACACTCAAAGGAGATCTCTGAGTATGACGGACCGACAATCGATACTCGTCCCGATTCGCGTTCTCGAGGGGGAATCGGTCCCGGAGGGTGTCCCCGAACTGCTCGCCCATTCGCACGTCGTCCTGGTGGGGTATCACGTCATCCCGGAGCAGACTGCGCCCGGACAGGCGCGGTTGCAGTTCGAGGACCGGGCCACGGAACGGCTCGATGAGTACGAGGAAATGTTCGAAGGTGCGGGGGCCACCGTCGAACGTCGACTGGTGTTCACCCACGACGGCCAGAAAACCATCGACCGCATGATTGCCGAACACGACTGCATGGCCGTTCTTGTTCCGAACGCCACGGGACCAGTCGAAGACGTACTGGTCCCAGTCCGCGGGGCCGTCGGTGTCGACCGGCTCGCCCGCGTCGTCGCGAGTGTGTTCGGGGCGATGGACGCCGACGTGACGTTGTATCACGTTGCGGCCGCAGACACGACGGACGACGATGTCCAGACCCTCCTCAGTGGAATCACGGAGCGTCTGGTGGAGTTCGGGATGGATCCGTCAACTATCGAGACACGGATTGACCGCGACCGGAACCCCCTTGATGCAATTGTAGACGTGGCTAAGTCGTTTGACACGGTCGTGATGGGAGAAACCGACCCGTCGCTGGCGACGTTCGTGTTCGGGATGCCAGCCACGCAGGTCGCCAACCGGTTTCTCGGGCCGGTGTTCGTGGTCCAGCGAGAGCGCGCTTCAGCGGACGAAGATGGGTAACTCACCCTGATTCAGCATCCGGTCGGCTGAATAGTTGTGTGTCTGTCCTCCTGTCGTGCCCTCAGTGCCCTACTGCCCACGGATACCCACCTGTCGCCGCGTGGGAGTGGTCGTGTTCACTGTCGGTTCCGCGCTTGTCTGGGCTGGTCCGCACGATGTCATCGACTCGAAGGATCTGCGTCACGACGGCGACTGCTCGCTGCAGTGCACTCGTGAACACCGTTGCTGGTTCCAGAACACCTGCTGCAATCATATCCTGGGGATGACCATCGGGGCCGACACCGACCGTCTCTGAGCCGGAGTCGTGTCGCTGTTGTATCGTCGCCAGCGTGTTCAGTGGGTCCGTGCCCGCGTTCGTCGCCAGTGTCCGCGGGAGTGCTTCCAGCGCGGTTCCGAACCCATCGAAGACGAGCTGTGTCCGGTCCGGTATGCCACTGGACAGGGCGGCGAGGTCCATTGCCAGCGCGGTCGGCACCGCACCTCCACCCGGCACGAACGCGCCGTCGTCAAGTGTGACACGAGTAACGTCGATACAGTCTGCCGCGATGCGGCGGACCTCGCCTGCAACGTGTGGCGTGCCGCCACGGAGCAGTAGTGTTGCTCGTTGTTCTTCGGGACAGCCCTGTAGCGTGAGCGTCTGGGTGGTCCCCACGGTACGCTGCGTGACCGACGCAACAGTGCCAGTAGTGTCCGCAGTAAGCTCGTCGACGGACAGCACTGGCGTGCTCCCTGTCGCTCGGGCAATGACATCAAACTCGTCCCGCCGAGTCCGCTCGACGGGGAGCACACCTCGCTGGACGAGCGCTGTCCTGACCGCTTCGTCGATGGATTTCTGACAGAACAGGACGGTCGCACCTGACTGCACCACCTGCGCTACGAGTTCCGTTCTCCGGTCCTGTTCGTGGGCCTGCAATTCGCTCCGCTGTGTCGTGTCTTGCAGCGTCACCGACTCGATGTGGCTCGGTTCCTCGATACCGATTTCGGCGTCGACCATCGCGATGGCGGGCTCGGCGTGCGTCTGAGTGCCTGGGTGACTGAGGGTGTCGAGCGATGTCGATGACGTCTCCAGGTCGACCACCACCCCATCGAGACAGACGGACTCACGGAGTTCGCCGCCGGGATAGGACTTGAGCGTCAGCCTCGATGTGTCGAACTCGACCGCCTGCAGCGCAGTTAGGGCCAGTTCGCCGAACCGCTCGGTCGAGGCGTCGTCCCATCGTCCCGTGACGGCGGTCTTTGCAATCTGTGCCAGCCGGTCGTCGTGCCGGCTGTGGAGGCTCCGTTCGTACTGCGCAAGGTGGTCAATAGCAGTCTCGGCAGCCCTGCCGTAGCCGTCGATGATTGTCGTCGGATGCAGCCCGTCCGAACGAAGCGTTGCGGCCTCTTCGAGAAGTGCGCCGATCAGCACGACGACTGTGGTCGCCCCGTCCCCGACGGCACTGTCCTGCGCAGCGGCGGCCTGCTCGACCAGCTGACCGACAGGATGCGTGATATCCATCCACTCGATGATTTTCGACCCGTCGTTCGTGACAATGACCGTTCCGTTCTCGCCGACGACCATCTTGTCCAGCCCGCTGGGCCCGAGCGTCGTTCGGACCGCGTCGGCAAGTTCGCCTGCGGCGGTCTGTGTGTTGTTCGGCTCGTCAGTGCCGTCGTCAGCGGTCGTCTCTCCCAACATCAGTGTCGACAGCCCGTGTTGTCTTTAGCCCTCATTACAGCGGGTCGTCAGTGACACAGATGTCACCGCGGTCAGCGCTATTGTGCTCGATGCCCTCTGGGGACGCATCGAACTCGAACGCGCCCGTCGGGAGCGCCAGCGTCGAGCAGGCGTTCGGTACGTCCACGACGCCGCTCTGGCGGCCCTCGACCGGGACAGTGCCGAGGATGTGCAGCGCCTGCTGGCCGGTGTAGCCGAACTGCTTGAGGTAGTCGATGGCCTGCAAGCACGCCCGCCGGTAGGCGGTGTGGGAGTCGATGTACTTCTGCTCGCCGTCCTCCGTGACTGAGTAGCCACAGAAGGTGACGTAGTCCTCGAAGTTCGGGCCGCGGTGGCCCGGCTCGAAGATCGGGTGGTCGACGCCGAACTTCTCCATCCCGTCTTTCACGAGGTCGAATTCGAGATCGACGTAGGCGGCCATCTCGATTGCGCCACAGAAGGATATCTCGCCGTCGCCCTGCGAGGCGTGGAAGTCGCCGATGCCGAACTTCGCGCCCTCGACGTAGACTGGGAAGTACACCGTCGAACCGATGGAGAGGTCTTTGATGTCGTGGTTCCCGCCGTGTTCGCGGGGCGGGACGGTCCGGGCCGCGACCTCCGCTGCCTCCTCGGCCTCGTCGGGGTCCATCTCGCCCATCAATGCACCGTCGGGCGTCGGTGGGTTCGCCACGCCGGGCTCTGACTCGCCGGTCGGATGGTTCGGTATCGATTCGGGGTCCTCCGCGTGTTTGTCGATGAGTTCCTGTTCGCGCTCGTTCCACGCTTCCAGCAGTTCTTCGCTGGGGGCACATCCTGCGAGGCCGGGGTGGATCTTCCCCTCGTACTCGACATCGGGGATATGGCGCGAGGAGACAGTGTAGCCGTCGATGTCCCAGATGGACTTGGCCGCCTTGGGAAAGTGGTCGGTCAGGAAGCCGCCGCCGTTTTGCTGGGAGAACGTGCCGGTGAAGCCGAACTCCGACCGGTCATTGAGCGGTCCCATGTCGTGGAACTCGACTTTCAGCAGGTCGCCCGGCTCGGCACCGTTTACGTGTACGGGACCCGCGAGGTAGTGGACCTGCGAGAGGTCCACGTCCCGGACCTCGTTGGCGTCGTCATTGTCGGTTATCTGTCCGCCGGTCCAGTCCAGGGCCTCCAGTCGCATGCTCTCGCCGGGGTCCGCTTCGACGACCGCCGGGATGTCCGGGTGCCACCGGTTGAACGGGTTCGCGCCCGGCTGTTCATCTGGCGCACTGTCGACATCTACCTCGAACTTCGTTTCTGGCATTACGGCTACAGTATCGGATAGATTACACATAAGTGTTCGGCTGGTTGACGTTTAGAACGTACAGTTTCAGACGACAGTCAACAGTATCCAAATACGAATTTTCACTAGGCCACTACATATCTGTATAGATAGGGGTTATAAGTGTACATGCGCCATATAAAAATCCCGATTATTTGTCCGGTTAGTTTTGATTATATTATATGTTGGCCTACTCTGAGTGTAGAGTATCTCACCACAGTTATCACGCATCATATAGCTGGTATACGGGCCTATTGAGCACGCAGAATCATCGAAACCCAGTCGGATTGTGAAACCAGTCGCAGACTGGGAACTCTGCAGCATCGATAGACACTCACAACCAGCGTTCATACGAACGCCGGCGAACGGCTGTTTACGAGAGTCACACCAGATTCTCCAAATATTCGAGGGCACAAGCACCGTGTATGCGCCGACGGACGGTTCTCAAATCGACGGGTGCGGTTGGAACAATTGTCGGAGTCTCCGGGTGTCTCGGCGGTAGCTTCGGCGACTCGAACCCTGATGTCGTCCTCGAAGAACCCGACCGGGAGTTCGAGAGCAGCGACGTTCCGTATCCCGCATGGGGTGAACAGATCCCAGACGTACGTGTCGCCACACCGACCGAATCACGCGAGATCCGGTTGCGAGATATTGAAACGCCGACTCTCCTCACGTTTTTTTACAGCCACTGCCAGACTGTGTGTCCGGTTCTCATCTCGACGCAGCGAAACATCCAGAGCCACGCACAGAACAACGGCTACGCGGATGCGGTCACGCTCCTCCCGATGACGTTTGACCCCGCCCGTGATACCGCAGAACGACTTGGAGCGTACGCCGACAAGATGAACGTCGACGCCGATAGCGAAAGCTGGCAATTCCTTCGACCGGCGTCGAAACAGCGGGCGAAGGCTGTCATACAGGACCAGTTCGGAGTCATGTTCCAGCGAACTGAACCCGAGGACATGGATATGTACATGTTCACACATACGGCACTGACGCTACTGGTCAACGCTGATGGGTTCGTTGAGCGTGCGTATCGCTCAAAGTCACCGGACGAGGAAACGATCATTGCTGACCTGAAGGCGGTGAGAACCGCGTGAACCGCCGGCAGGTCATTGCCGCGCTGACTGGGCTCTGTCTCACAGGGGGAAGCCTGTGGGTTTCCCAGAATGGCCTGTCGAGTATCCAGCCGCGGGACACGGAACAGCTTCCGGTCCGGGTGGAAACCCTCGATGCGCGCGGTTCGTCAGCAGGCGAGACACCCGTGCCGACGCCGGGAACCGTCACAGTGGTCGACCTGTTCGCCACGTGGTGTGCGCCCTGTGACGACCAGCTAGAAATTCTCGACGCGATTCGACCCGAGTACACCGACGTGTCATTCGTCTCAGTAACGAACGAGCGGCCGAGCGAGACTTTGACGAGGGCTGACATCAGCGAGTGGTGGAATCGCAACGGCGGTGCCTGGACTGTCGGACTGGACCCCGGAAGCGAATTGCTGGCTGCGTTCGGGGCAGACGGACTTCCGTACATCGCGATTACTGACGAACGCGGGACCGTCCAGTTCAGCCACAGCGGGCTTGCCGCTGAAGAAACGCTTCGAGACGAACTCGACGCGCTGGCGTAAGATGACTGGGGTTGCTGTACTTGGGACACTTGTGTTCGCCGCGAGCGCCGGCGTCGCGACGTTCTTCGCCCCGTGTGCGTTCCCACTTCTCCCGGGGTACGTCGGATACTACATGCGTGAGAGCGAGGGAGATGTCGGCATGCTGCCACCTGCAACTGCCGCTGCTGGCGGAGCACTTGTCGCGCTCACCCTCGTTGCGCTACTTGTCCTCGCGCTCGGGCAGCCACTGAAGAACGCACTCCCGATGCTCGAACCGGTGATCGGACTCGGTCTGGTCACGTTCGGCGTTGCGATGCTCCTGAACCGCGAGCCCGAACTCCGCGTCCCGCTGCCACAGCGACCGGCGTCCGTAACTGGATTCGGCGTGTTTGGGGCTGTGTATGCAATCGCCGCAGCCGGCTGTGTCGTGCCGCTGTTCTTCGGCGTCGTCACCCAGGCGCTTGCACTGCCAGTCCACGCGAGCGCTCTCGCCCTGACGGTGTACGCGCTCGGCGTTGCCCTTCCCCTTGTCGGCGTGACGCTCCTCGCGGGCGTTGGCATCGGCATCTGGCACACCGTCGGCACGTACCTGCAACGGATACACCAGATCGCAGCCGTCGTGATGATACTCGCCGGAGGCGGGCAGATTTACCTCGCAGTGTTCGAACTCGGCGTGGTGTAGGTCCACTCCAGTGGCGACTGACCCCTCTCCAACGAGGACTCGCGTGGCATTCGCACGGAGGCACGCAGATTTACACCACAAGCGATTTATCGGTATATTGACTACTTCGGCACAGCAATGCGCTGTTCCCGCCGCCACGCCCTCCGACTTATCGGCGCGTCCGGGGTAATCACCGCGACCGGCGGTTGTCTCAATCCCGGCAGTCTCGACAACTACGCGCTCATCGCCAGCGAACATGACCTCTCGTCAGTCGGGCGGCCGTATCTCTGGCCCGACCCGACCGCAATTGATGCGACCACCAGAGTCGACTTTACCGCAGAGACGAAACAGCAGTATACGTCCGAACTGTTCGACACCGGCAGTGTCACCGTCCAACAGTGGCCACTCGTCGGACGAGATCGGTGGGGCAAAGACACGCGACCACGCCCAACGTTTCTCCGGCAGGACGGGATCTTTTATCACGTCCAAATCAGCGAGGAACAGCATCTCGAACGGGAACGCTGGCATTTCGCGGTCACACGGACTGACGAGACACCACCAGACGACGCCACGGTCGAACGCACCCCCTTCGACCGCTCGACACAGGACAAACGCGTCCTTGAAGCAGCGCTCGACGCGGTCTACGCGGGCAACGATGGGTTTCTCGGCGAGCCGCAATTCGAAAACCTGCAGGCCGTCGAGTATCACCACCACCTTGACGCCGAAGCCAGTGATCTCGTCCCATCGCCGCCCTTCGATTACGTCGAGTACGAGGACGAATATTTTCGCCCCGTCACGGAACAGCGGACGGTAACCGTCCCGGAGTGGACGTACACTATCGACGAAATCACGAATGATCGCGAAGCGTTCCAGGAGTACGCACGAACGGCGATTCTGGACCTAGATTTTCGCTCGCGCGACCTCTCGGAATCCGCTCGTGGCGTAATCGACGACGCAATCAGCGAGGAGCCTCGCCGCTACGAAGAGGGCGCACCGCCCTCCGACAGACTTGCGGAGGTTTTGGACGCGCTCGGCATTGCTGAGGACCTCCAGCCAATAGACAGTTACGACGACCGAGTCGACTTCCGGGGCGTCGTCGCCGAATACGAGGGCACAGTATATCGGTTCAGCCTGATTGTGACCCCGTGATTGCCCGTCACTGGCCGGAACTCCGCGAAGTCACGGACCTTGAAGAGTGTCGACGGGCGGTACTCTCGGTCGCGTTCTCAGAAGCGACCTCCCGGGCTGTGTCGACCCACCTGTGGTCCGGGAAGGTTTCGGGACGTACATCGTACGTATACCGATACTCACGCCCGTCTCCGTCGAGCGTGATATCGAACGCGTAGATAATCCCATCCTGGACCCCGAGCTGGAGCGTGCCGTTGAGAGGGGGTGAGAGAGTAGTAGCGGTGTCGCGCTCGCCCGAGAGCCGGTACGTAATTACAGGGACCGAATGGTGAGTCGTCCTGTTGATGGCCGTCCATGTGTATGCTTTGAGCATCTCTGTGTGTCGGCCGATATTTGTGGGCGCAATCTGTCCGTACCGCGGGTCGTACCGGTAATACGCGTCAGTAGTGTTATCGTACACATACGCGCTATCGGACTGCAGTTGCTCTCGCTGGTGTTCATTCGGGATACCGTCGGCCCGCTGGATGACCGCGTACGTCGTTCCGTTCCGATAGACTGTAGCGTTGTGCCACCGGTCGGCGAGTATCTCGCCTGTGGTGGAATTGATGTAGTAATCACCCTCCACGAGCCGCCGGTCGGGTGGCTCGGTGTGGACGATAGCATACGAGTCCCAGTGTGTCTGCGGTGTGTGCGATACGTTCATGCCGTGTACCTCAAGTGCCGAGAAGTTGATGTGATCCGGCCCCGCCCCTGCAGGGTATGCCTGACCGGAGTCGGATGCGAGCATCTGTGGAGGCCAGAGGCTCGTGAAAGCAAACGCCGCGACACCGACCACTACGAGTACGACAGTAAGGCCACTGACATAGCGCTGATCCATACTGGGTCGAAAACCAGCGTCGGTAACTAAGTGCCCAAGAGTCAAACCAGACTTTGTCCGTTACATCGGATCAACCCACGTCTCGGTCGTGGAAGAGCGTGCTCTGTGCTGCCTACTCCGAGCCGCGACCGACCGCTCGGTGTCCTCAGCACCGACAGGGACAGCGTAACAATGTGGACGGGAACACTTTAATGTCAACTGTCTGTCTCAGCGCTTGATGAATCCAGTGGCTGCCACGCCGGGCTAGATAAAACCGCGCCGCTAGTCAGTAGCAATTAACAGATATGAATGGTGGCGGCGAACCGCGTTTCCCAGAGGCTCGCGCACTCCAGTACTCCCCGGAACGCTGGTGGGCTTATCTTCCGTGTTCGGGATGGGTACGGGAGGCAACCCCACCGCTGTGGCCGCCTATACAATCCCTCTGGCAGCCACAGTTATAAGAGTAGCTAATCGGAGACGAGAACTATCCGAAACAGTTCAGCCGCTCAACAGTACACAGGTGACACCGATGCTATCTTCAGGCAAGTATCAGGAATTATTACATAATCTATCACAGTCATATACTGCCAATCAAACCAGAGTGTGACCGCGGTTGTCTATCCTACCCTGACACGTCTAAACGGGTCTGTCCAGACTTGAACCGAGGATCGTGTTTGCACTGCAACTGCAGCCAGAGAACTGGTCAGCAGTCAGACGAAGGAACGGCAAGCGATACGCCGGCGAGGAATATCGGGAGACCGGCGATCACAACGGCGGCGGCACTGACCATGACAACTGGGATGAAAAGCACGCCCAGTCCGTACGGCGTGGGGAGTACCGGGAGGACTGGCAGCATCGACAGCACGAACCCGATAGCAGCCGTTTTTATCGCCAGCCAGCGGTTCCCGTGGCCGACTGCGTATCCGGCCGGGAGAAGCACAAACGCAGGTCCAAGAACCAGCAGCGCTGCCACCGGGGGCGTGGAGCCGTCACTGACGACCATCGGAACTGCCGCTATTGTCGCTCCCAAGGCGATACCTGCGCCGACTACAGCGCCGCCAACGACCCTCTGATAGCTCGTGTGCTCACGGATACGCCGCTGTGACAGGGCGATGCCACAGACGAACAGCGAAGTGCCACCGCCGAACAGCGGTGCTACGGTGCCACCCAGACGCAAAACGCCCGTCGCTCCAAGAAACGACAGAACAGTCGATACCGCGCCGACACCGGCGAAGATGATACCCGCGGACTCCCGGACGCGTTTCAAATCCCAATCAAGCCAAGCGACGCCTCCGGCGGCAGCGCCGATCAAGAGGGTAAACACCGCTGTGGGGAGGGTGATGTATGCGAGTGCCTTCACCGCCATCACAGGTCCGAGAAGTGTGCCGACCGCAAGTAGGCTCAACAGCGGCCCGACGGCCGTCTCACGGGGGACAAAGGTTACGATACGCCCGTCGTTGAGTTCGGTCACCGTCATCCGCTGTCCGTCGTCTGAGACGGTCGCGCCATCGATGGGCCGCCCGACTCGCATCCCGTCGGGAGCAACGACGACGAGCCGGTCAGCACCGAGGCCATCGAGGTTTCGATACCCGTAGGCCTCAGTAAACTCGCCTGTCCGGACCGTCCCGCCGATGGACTGCTCGGCGAAATCAGCCTCACGGTAGCGCAACGTTATGACACCATCGCCAGACACGTTCGCGCTCAGGAGTTCGGCGTCCCACATCGCTCTGTCGGCGATAGCGGCTCGGAGGCTCTCGTTTTCCCGAAGTTGTGTTGTCCCCTCTGTGCTAGACAGTCGGTTGTGGACGACCCACGTTGCGCTTCCGTTGTTGTCGACGGTGACGGTAGCGTTGCTGTGAGTGACTGCGACCGAAACACCGTGTGACTCGGCTGTTGATTCAAACGAGTCACCGCAGGCGTCACACAGCGGCCGCGGCGGCGGTGCTGCGCCGGCAGGCACGGCGATACAGAGGAGCGATGTACAGACCAGACAGAGGAGGGCAAGGTGATGGCGTTGATACGGGGCCATGAATGTATCTATCCTGTCATATGTTTATAGATATTGGTTACTCAAACAACGGTTATACCAACACGGACGGCGGACGACACTGGGACCAATACACCTCGACTAACTGTACTGTTCAGTACATATTTCCCCGGCGCTGCCGGCCGTGTTCCCCCATCTTCGGTGTCGCGGCCGAGCGGAGCGGCCGCCGCTTGGGCGTCGTCGATTAGGTCTGGCACCCACTCGCTTATCTCGGGATGCGTACAGCGAATACTGTCGCAGCTGCCGTCGCGTTCGCGGTCGCTGGTCGGGAATGCAGTCTCGTGTCAGGAACGCGGTTTCGCCGTCGGTGAACTCGAGACCGGCGGAGACAGATTCGAGAATTTCGATATATGTGTCCGCCAAGCCGTTATTAACGTATCTGGACTGTTCTTCGACAGTATAACAACTTATACCGACACAACCACGATGGTAGGCAGAACGCCGTGACAGCAATCGAGATCGAGTCGCTCTGGAAGTCGTACGGCGACGTGACCGCGATATCGGACCTCTCGCTCAGCATCGACGATGGAGAGTTCTTCGGACTGCTCGGGCCGAACGGGGCTGGCAAGACCACCACGATGGAGATACTTACCGGGCAGCTCACCCCGGACAGCGGTCAGGCAGCGGTACTCGGTGTCGACCCGGCAACCCGGCCCACGGCGGTCCGCGAACGGGCGGGGATTCTTCCTGAAAAGGAGTCACCGCCGAGTTTCATGACGCCGCGCGAGTACTTCGACTTCGTCGGTGCTATCCGGGATCTGCCCGACGATGTGGTGACAGCGCAGACCGAGTCGTGGGCCGACCGTCTCGGCTTTACCGAGAAACTCGATACACTGTCCTCGGACCTTTCGCGAGGCCAACAGCAGAAAGTGATGATCGCCGGCGCGTTCTTCCACGAGCCGGACGTCGTGTTCATCGACGAACCGCTGGCGAACCTCGACCCGATCGTTCAGGAGCGTGTCAAGCGGTTCCTGCACTCCTACCGGGACGCCGGCAATACGATTGTCGTCACGACACACGACGTCGATGTCGCTGCCGAACTCTGTTCACGGGTCGGCATCATGTACGGCGGCGACCTCGTCGCCGATGTCCGGCCGGCAGAACTCGACGCTGATGTGACGCTCCTCGACGTGTTTCTGGACACCGTCGATGCAACAGTGGACCGGGAGAAACAAACTGCTGACATATGAGTGACGGACGAGTGCGCAGGGTGTTCGTCGAGATGCTCCGCGAGGAGTGGCGACTCCACAGCCGGCTCTTCGGCGGCAGTCACTTCTCCCTGTTTCCGGTGTTCATTTGCCTGCTCGTTGGGGGCGCAGCCAAGCTCCTGTCCGTTACAGGGACTGACCCGCAAACCGTGTTCGCCGGCCTCCACGCACTGGTATTCGTCTTCGGACTCCACACGGGGTCTATCGGCTTTGTGGGCCGTGATGCCCTCCAGAATCTTCTCGGTGACGTGACGCTGCTGGTGTTCTCTGCCCGTACACTCCCGCTCTCGCAGAGTACGCTGCTGGGACTGTTCGTCGTCAAGGACAGTGTCTACTACGCGGTGCTGTTTCTGCTACCGATCTCTCTCGGAACGGTGCTTGCAGTGCAAGGGACTGTCGGCCCGCTCCTCGTCATCGAGACTGTCTCCATTCTGTGGACGACGCTGGTACTGATGTTCGTCTTGGGAATGGGAGCGACGATTGCAGCTCTCGGTCTCGCTGGGCGCGGCGTTCCCGGACTGGCGCTACTCGCGGCCCCACTCGCCGCTGTCGGTGCTGCGGTTGTCAGTGGTGTCGATGTCGTTTCCTACACCCCATACGGTCTGTTTCTCGCGCAGACTCCAATGCGGGTCGGCACGACAGCTATCGGTATCGTCGGCGTCTTTCTGCTGGGTGCAGTCACTTTCGATGCGACCGCGCCTCGCCCCGCTCAAACGGTCGAACCAGCGTTTCGCGCTTGGTGGCGTCGGCTCGGTGACCCAGTCGCCACGAAGAGCCTGCTTGACATCCACCGTAGTGCAGGCGGGTTCGGGAAAGTCCTCTTTTCGGCGGCAGTGCTGTTCGGCGTCACCGCTGCACTGGTCGATTTCGCCGGACAGATCACGGGCGTACCGCCGTCGCCTGGTATCTCATTCGGTGCGATTCTCGGACTCTCAGGGTTTACGACCTACAACTGGCTCACGCAATCTGACGACGTGACCCTGTATTTCGCCCATCCGCTCTCTGTGAGAGCCGTTTTGAGGGGGAAGTTCCGGGCGTTCCTCCTGCTCGGCCCGTTGGTCGGACTTGCATTCTACGGACTCGCACTCGGCTGGCGTGGCGGACCGGTCGCTGAGGCCGCCGTCGGGGCCATCCTGCTCGTCGGCGTCGCCTGCTACATCTTCGGCACCACCGTCTACCTCACCGGCCTCTCTCCGAACGAATTCCTCTTCGACACGGCCCTGTTCGCGGTTTTCGGCGTGGCGATGGTCCTCCCGCTAGTCCCGGTCCTCATCGTTGGGTTCGCCATCTCGCCGCTGTCTGGGACTCTGCTCGCCGCGCTCGGTGGGTCTGGTGGCGTCCTCGGCGCTGTTGGCGTCGGCCTCTACCGTCGGTCGGTACCGAAGTGGGCGACGCGGTATCAACAGGCGTGAGTGGTCGATTGCGCTCGTCACATCGTCCCCGGCACCGACCCGGTTTCATCATCGGATTTTCGTCGCCTGTGTGGCGTCCGCCGGCTGCGATACTCCGGACGGACAGCAGCGGTCGTACTGCGGTTTTCGAATAGCTTTTCTTGATCAGTAGTGGCACTGGAGTATGGACCGTCGTACCGCGAGGCTGCTCAACGGTGCGCTAGCGCTGTGCTGTCTCGTGCTTGTACTCGCCGCTGTGTATCCGGTCACTACCGCAAAATCGCACGCGAAGCAACCGACGGATAAACGGTTCACGGTGCCCGAGTCCGACGACTACCGGACGACGGGAGCGATTGTCGCGGATAGTGAGACAGCGCTGGAATTCGAGGGCGCTGTGGCCGCTGACGGCGGGCGCTACCTGTTCGTTGACGAAGGTGATATCCGAACCGAACAGTTTCAGGCGTCGCCGGGCGCTCCGGTCTACAGTCGTATCGTTGTCGAGGATGCCAGCAGCACCGACCGCCGAGGAGAGCAGATCCAGAGCGATACCGATCGAGAACTCCTCCGAGTGAACCAGACTGAAGGGGCCGTCACGTTCATCGTCAAGCAGGAGTCAGAGAATGTGGCCGACGAGGTCTCGGGAACTGCATCTGTCGTCGTCAGGAGCCTGTACGTCGTCGAATACCAGCGGGACGCCGATCCCTCTCAGGAAGCGACCGTCTACAAGCCGAAAAACGGCTGGTACGATGGCCGCGAACCGTACCATATCACCGGGGCTAGGGGGCAAGTGCGAACTGTCGGTGACACGACTGACGTTCGCTCCGCGGCAGTTACGTGGGACCAGACGGAATCAGCGGGGACGTATGCAGAACTCGTTCTGGTCAGACTAACGGGCGATGCGCCGACAACGTACGACATCTCCGTCGAGTTCGAGTCGGGCGAGACGACAGTGCGTCGACCGGCGTGGGTCACCGAGGTCAAAACCGGATCGGAGGACCGATAGTCACAGGGGGACTGTCCAGTACGAACTCTCTGGAGCCGTCACGTCTCGGGGAACGGTCTGCAAGTGACGATGAAGCGCTGTACGGCCAGAGGTGCAGGAAGCGGTGTCGGAAGCTGCGTTCTGCGTTCTTTCAGCCGATAGTGTCACGTCTGCCGTGTATACGGTCGGTTTTTATCTCTTCCCCTGTGAAGCCCGGACAGAATGGCATCCTACGACGCGTTTGACTCCGCTGTCGAAATTAATGGGCAAACGGTACTCACGATAGTCGAGGCGGCGATGGGGAAGTTCTCGGACGAGTACCGGGACCGCGCCCTGACGGCGCTCGCTTCCGAGGGGATCACCGAACCGGCGGCTGACGAGTGGTACCCACAGCAGGCCTGGCTGAACGCGTTCGAGACAATTGCTGCTGACCTGCAACCGCACGTTCTTGATCGACTCGGCGAACAGATTCCTCACGTTGCGGACTGGCCAAACGACTTTGATACTGTTCCGGAGGCCCTCCAGTCGATAGACGAGGCCTACCAGCGAAACCACCGTGGCGGCGACATCGGACACTACCGCTTCGAATCCGTCGGCGAGCGGACCGGCGAGGTGACGTGTGAGAATCCGTATCCGTGTCCGTTCGACCGCGGTCTCATCCGGGGCGTCGCCCAGCAGTACGCACCGGTCGACGCGTTCGTCTTCCTCGAAGAAACGGGTGAAACGTGTCGCCGGAACGGGGAGGATGCATGTACCTATACGGTCTACTGGTAGCGCGGTGACTACCGCTCGTAAGCCGCAAGTGCTTCGCGGAGTTCGGCGGCCGAGTACTCCGACACGAGCTGTACGATCTCCTCCAGATCTTCATAGGTCCCGCGGAGATTGCGAACGCGCTCTTCCTCGCGAGTATCTGCCGCTACCTGCTCTTCTGCCCGACGGATGGTTCTGAGCGTCGTCTGGACCTCCCGTTGGATGTATTGCTGGAACACGTCCTGTAGGATGAACCAGATTTCACGTTCAGCCTCGAACCGGACTCGCCTGCCGCCTCCCGTGGACGACCTGCGGTGGATAAGCCCGAGACGCGACAGCGTCCGTGTGACGTTACTGACCGTCGATTTCGCGTAGCCCGTCTGGTCGACGAGTTCCGGGATAGAGAGCGGGTCTGCTGCGAAGTACAGCACGCCGTAGATGCGCCCGGCACTTCGACTGAGACCGTACACTTCGGCTGATTGCTCCATCGATTCGATGACGCGTTCCCGTGCCACCGAACTGTCATCGTCACTCATGCATCCGAGTCGCCTGCCCTGTTTGTCGCGTGTCCTGCTGTGTCATATCTCCGGCTATTACTTTCGTAAGTATTAAATTGTTTGATTGGTTTGTTCGGATTGAGCCGAACAAAGAAAAACATCCGTCGATACACCCACAATCCATGGCAAGCGCCTTCCCCCACCACCCGCCGGTTGACTATGTACCCCGTGAGCAGACGAACGTCGTAGTCAACGGTACCGAACCGACTGACGTTCTTCAGATTCTCTCGTCCGAAGCCGCTCAGGAGATACTTGGAGCAGTCAGAAATGAACCGCGGACCGCCTCGGACATCGCCGACGCAGTCGACCGCTCGCTCCAGAGCGTCTCCTATCACCTCGACCGTCTCTGTGAAGCTGACCTCATCGAACCCGCCGAAACGTGGTACTCGGAGAAGGGGACGGAGATGACAGTGTACGCCCTCGCTACGGAACGGCTGGTCGTGCAGTTCGGTGATAGCGCTGACCGATCCGTCTAGTGTCCAGCGGCTTCACGGACTGCCTGCTCCCGAAGCATGCAGTCAGATTTGGCTGGCGTTGTTTTCGCCGCAGAGACTGAGACAAACAGACCTATTGGACCGTTTCTCGTGTGTCGAATATGGACGAGGGGGCGGGCACCGAACGATCCGAGGCGACAGTACTACAGCGGGTTTCGAGCGTATTAGACGCCGATGCTCACGACGTGACGAAACTCGATGGCGGAGAAGTCGGATCGGTCTACCACGTCTCGTTTCACGACCGGCCTGACGTGGCGGTGAAAGTCGACGACTCGCCACTTGGAATCGAGGCGGCGATGCTTCAGTACCTCACCCGTACCACATCTCTCCTCGTTCCGGAAGTCCTCCACGTCGAACCGAACCTGCTCGTACTATCGTTCATCCGTGGCGACGGCCGATTCGGTGAACAGGCCGAGCGCGACCTCGCGCGCCACGTCGCGTCCCTCCACGATATCTCGGCCGATGCGTTCGGCTTTCAGTTTGACACCCTTTCGGGCCCGTTCAGCCAGTCAAACCCATGGACCGATTCGTGGGTTGATTTCTTCCGCGAGCAACGGGTGCTCCCGTTTGCAAGGGCCGCACGGAGCGATGGCACCTTGCCGGCCGCCGAGTTCGACCGGGTGCAACGACTGGCGGAAACGCTCGACGCCCGACTCGTCGAACCGGCCACGCCATCACTGCTGCACGGCGATATCCATCCCGGTAACGCTGTGGTGGCAGATGGAACCGTTCGGGCGGTCCTCGATCCGGCGATATATTTCGGCCACGCTGAAGTGGACTTGGCGTACGTCGACCGACTGGATTCGATCGGTGCTGCTTTCTACGACGAATACCGCCGCCACCGTGATATTTCCGCGGAGTACTTCGAAAGGCGACGCGACGTGTACGTTGCTTTCCACGCACTGGAGAACGTCCGATTTTTCGGCGACGACAGACTCCCGAGGCTCGATAGCGCGTTAGATCGTCTCGGTCTGTAAAAGCCACAAACGGCGGTCTGACCGCCCGTTCCGATAGCCGGCTCAGTCAGCCAGCGAGATATTCTGCCGGAGGTCGTCTTCGATTGCTTCCAGCGTCCGACCCTTCGTTTCGGGGACAGTACGGTAGACAAACACCAGTCCCGCGAGGCTGCAGAGGCCGAACAGCCAGAACGTCGCCGATGTTCCGACGCTGTCAGTCAGGACGGGGAACGTCAGCGATACGAGGAGGTTCGCACCCCAGTTGGCGACGGTGACGACGCCCATCGCCGAACCGCGAACGGAAAGCGGATATATCTCTGAGATAAGGAGCCAGAAGACCGGGCCGAGACCGATAGCAAAGAAGGACACGAACAGCATCAGACTGATCGTGGCGATGATACCGAGGCCCCCGCTCAGACCAGGCAGGTAGAACACGGTACCGAGGACGGCGAGCGTCGCAACCATTCCACCGACACCGACAAGGAGCAGTCGGCGACGACCAACGCGGTCGACAAGCATGATCGCCACGACGGTCATCACAACGTTTATCGTTCCGATTCCAACTGTCGCGAGGATCGATGCCACATTTCCGAGGCCGGTCGATTCGAGAATCGTCGGAGCGTAGTAAATGACCGCGTTGATACCGGTGATCTGCTGGAACACGGCGAGTCCGAGTCCGACAACCAGCGCGGGGCGGAGCCACGATGCCAGCAGATCTCGAACGCCGGTTTCGGCCTGTGTTTCGACGGTCTCTTGAATCTCGTCGAGTTCCTGCTCGACACCGCCGGACCGCGTTCGCTTGAGCACGGCTCTGGCTTCGTCTTTCCGCCCGTGTTCGAACAGCCAGCGCGGGCTCTCGGGCATCTTCAGAATCCCGATAGCAAGCACGACGGCGGGGACCATTCCGGCACCGAGCATCCAGCGCCACGCGCCCGCGTCGGCGAACGCGTAGTTGACGAAATACGAGAGCAGGATACCGGTAGTCACCATGAGCTGATTGAGCGATGTGAGTCCACCGCGAATATGCGGCGGTGCAATCTCTGAGATGTACAGCGGCCCGACAATCGAAGCGAAGCCGATAGCGACGCCGTCGATAAGCCGTCCGGCGACGAGGACGGGAACGGTCGGCGCAACGGCCATCGTGAACGAACCGACGAAGAACACAATGGCTGCAATGAGGATGAGTCGGCGGCGACCGAGGCGGTCGGCTAACTGGCCACCCACGGCCGCACCGGCCGCGGCCCCGGCCATCGCGCCACTGACGATGATCCCCTCGACGAGCGGCGACATGACGAACGAGTCCTGAATGAACAGGAACGCGCCCGAGATGATCCCGGTGTCGAACCCGAACAACAGTCCGTTCAGCGCGGCTAACGCGGAGACGACGTAGACGAACCGGTCGCCGTCACCACGGAGGACGTTCCGTATGGTAGCTGTGGACATCTATGTAAAATTGAACTCGAATCTGTGTAAAAGTCTTTCCAAGTCTATTCGCACGACAGCGGGGCCGTGGGTCCGACCGGCTTCCATTACGGTACTGATATTTGGCTACGTCCGACTGAATACGGTTCCGCGATGAGCGGAGATTCCTATCACTCAGATATTCCTTCCGTGATGATCTCAGCGAGGTGCGCCCGGTCGAACAGGTGCGTCTCGGTAAACTCGTCAGGGAAGTAGGCCTTTGCGTACCGTTCAATCATGAATAGGTTATGCAGCGGGCCGGTGTAGATCGGACCGCCGCGAAACACCCTGTCATTCTGGACGGCCCGCAACTGGCTGCCCACTTCGTGGTCTTTCATGTATGCAAGTACTGAGTTCTCGAACTCCTCACGGGTCTTCCCCTCTCGGTGATATCGCAGCAGGAGTGAGTCCGGATCTATCTCTATCAACGTCTCGTAATCGAGCGATTCAGAGCCGGAGTACCCCTCGACTCCGGTATCGGCAAAGGCGTCGGAAATTCCGAGCGTTTGGAAGTGTTCCTTATTTGCCCCGTTTCCGCTGATCCGGTACGGCGTGAACTCCTCCGGTTCCTCACCAGCGAACACCAGCGCGGCGTTTGGCCGGTCCGCTGGTGCCGGGAGCCGGGCCTGCACCGTTTCGACCAGCTCGTCATGTATCGAGCGGATTGCCTCGAAACGCGCCTGTTCCTGAACCATTGCAGCGACCTTCTCGAACGCCTCGTACAGGCTGTAGTACCGGTAGTCGTGCCAGTCATCAGTCTGCCGGAAGATGAGGTTCCCGATAAACGGTGCGACGTTCTCCCGAATCTCTGTGAGGTCAGACTGATCCCACGCCCCGAGCCAGTCGATAAGCGCGTTCGGATCGATGAGGTGCAGGTCTGCGTCCATCTCGTAGAACGGTTCCTTCGAGACGCCGTCGTTCCAGAGCTGTGTGAGCCCGTCGAGGTCAATAGACACTCCATCAAGCTCCTCGTAGTGCAGCGTCTTGTACCGCCCACGGTACCAGATCGACTGTACTGCGTCGCCGTGACCAAGCGCGACCAGCATGTCGATGTAGTCCGCAGTGAACGGGGCGATTGTCTCGGGCACAGAGTCGAACTCGACGGTACCGACCGGTTCCATCGTCACCGAGTACGCTTCGTTGGAAGTCGCTGGTGCGGTCTCAGTACCGCCAGCTCCGGTATCTGTGGGTGTGTCGTTGCTCTCCGCCGCCGAAGACTCCTGCCCACTATCGCTCAAGCATCCGGCGAACAATCCACCGAGAGCGAGTGCGCCACCACTTTTGACTATATCCCTCCGTGTCGGCCGCTGGCACGCTGTGCTATCCGGATCAGTCATTCGAAATCACCCGTGACGATATCGGCGATTTGCTGCCGGTCGAAGAGTTCGGTGTCGGAGGTCACGTCGCCGAAGATATCGGGATAGAGCTGTTGGGCTGCCCGTTCGGTCAAGAAGAAATTATGAATCGGACCTTGGCGGAGGTAGCCACCTCGATACACGCGTCCGTTCTGTACCGCAGTCAGCTGACTGCCGACGCTGTGGTCCTCCATGAACTGCAGGACGGTCTCCCGGAACTCGGTCACTGATTTCCGCTCGTGGCCGCGGATGAGGATCACGTCTGGATCGACCGATAGAAGCGTTTCGTAGTCGTATTCACCCCGGTTGGTCGTACTGAGATTGTCAATATCGGTTCCGGCAAGCGCATCAGTAACGCCGAGGTCACGCCATTGCTTCTTGCTCGTGCCCTTGTCGCTCAGTCGATAGGGAGAGAACGACTCCGGTTCGTTAGTGCCCTCGAAGGTGAGGAGAACGCTTGGACGCTCCTCGGCCGGCGGGAGTTGGCTCTGGATCCCCGCGATGTAGTCGTCGTGTAGTTGCTTGAATGCCTCGTACCGGGCCTGTTCCTGGAAGACCTCCGCGATCTTTTCGAAGGCTTGATAGAGCGTATAATACCGGTAGTCATGCCACTCGTCGGAGCGACGGAATATGAGATTCCCTATGAACGGAGCGACGTTCTCGGCGATTTCGTCGATGTCCGATTCCGACCAGTCGAACCAGTTGACGAGCATCTGTGGGTCATAGAGGTGTACGTCGCTGTCGAGTTCGTAAAACTCCTCTTTCGTTCGGACCTCCGGATACTCGTCAATCGTCTCTTGATCGACGGAAACACCGGGCAGCTCATCGTAGACGTAGGTGTAGTAGCGATCCGCGCCGCCGATACCCGTGATACCATCGGCTTGCCCGAGAGCCACGCCCATATCGGCGTAGGCACCGCCGTAGGGAAGCCACCGCTCGGGAGCCGTCTGGAACGTAACGTCACCTACCGGCTCCATGGTGACGGTATACGATTCCGTCTCGGTTGTGGTGGGCGTCTCGCTGTGCTCTGTTGCGGTGGAATCTGAGACAGCATCGCTGGCACACCCAGCGAGTAAACTGCCGCCCGCGATCACCCCGGCACCCTTGATGTAGTCTCTACGTGTTGGTCGGGCACGCGGCGGTTTCTCGGCGTCAGTCACTGTCCCTCACCCGTGATTATATCTGCGACCCGCTGGCGATCAAACAGCTGTTCCTCGGCGGGGATTTCGGGATACGGATCGCCGTTAGCGTAGCCCGGCCACTCACCGAACTGGTCGGGATACAGTTGTTTCGCGGTCATCTCAGTCTGAAACAGGTTCAGAATCGGACCCTGCCGACGCGCACCTTGAGCGTATATCCGCCCCTCTTGCACGGCAGTCATCTTTCTCAGCACCTCGTCGTCTGCCAGTTGTGACCGAATGTCGTCGAGGTTGTGGTACTCTGTCATCGGCCCGAGGACAAGCAACACGTCCGGATCGGCATCGAGAAGCAGTTCGGAGTCGAGCGTGATGTTCCGACCGTCATCGCCGTACCCGTCACCGACGGCATCGGCCTACGCGTCAGTCGCACCCAGTGGACGAGTGTGTGCAGCGTAGTAGCCCGGGTGGTTCATCTTATACCCCCAGATTTTCTCGTCGGACGTGGAGAACAGGACCAGGGCCGCGCTCGGTCGGTCACTCTCCGGCGGAAGGCCCGCGCTGATGGTTCGCATCATCGAATCGCGGACAGATCTGAACGCCTCATATCGCTCTCGTGCCCGAAAGACCTCGGCGAGCTTTCCGAATATTTCCCAGAGGGTATAGTATTCGTACGCATCGGCCCAGCCGGATGGCGGGTCCTGCTGCGTGCCGCTGAGTGTGTTCCCGAACCACGGGCCAACGTTCGAGCCGATCTCTTGGATGCTGTTGTTGTCCCACCCCTCGGCCGTCGCAACCTTCGCTGGGTCAGCTACGTGGACGTCGCTGTCGAGTTCGTACAGTTTCTCCTTCGACGGTGGCCACGAAGAATAGAGGCCCTGCCAGTCGATTGAGACACCCTCAAGTCGGTGAAGGAACTTCTGATACAGTGACTGGTGGTATTCGGGCGCGTGCATCGCGTTGATTGCATCGCCCTGACCGAGTGCGACCAGCATATCTACGTGGTGGCCCAGTATCGTGAACACGCTCTGGGGAACCGAATCGAACTCGACGGTCCCCATGGGTGACATTGTAACAGAATATCCGTCGTCATCCGTCGTCGGGTCGGCTGTTGTGGACGACTGCCCGCCTGAGTCTGTCTGGGCCGGGGTTGCTTCTGCGCCGGACTGATCTACACAGCCCGCTAGCAAGCCGCCAGCCACCGCTGCGCCGCCATACTTCATGTAGTCACGTCTCGTCGGGGACCTGTGGTCCGGCTCGTCTTTCGACATGAGTGTTAGGCCAGCCTAAAAATATATAACTGCTTCGGATTTTAGGCAGACCTGAAAATCTGGGGGCTGCTGTGGGTTCCATCCGACTATTTCGACGAGACATCCGGTGAGGACGCCGTCGAGCATGAGCTTCTATGTCTATACGACTCGACGACAAGGTGGTAGTTGCTTCAGATTCGGGAGAGCGTGCGTGACCGGACCGTTCGCACTGATGTCACATCTATTTCTCGGCGTCACAATTCTTCGCTGCTACAGCAATCAGACCTGACCCATCGGCCGATAGCGCGAGAGCGGTCGAAGCCGCCGCGGTGTTGTTGCCAGCCACAGCAGCGATATCGGGGGAACGTACAACAGTAAAGTGTCCTTGCTCCGGACACACTAGTATGGCCGACGAGGAAATCGACGACGTGGACAGGGCAATCCTGTACGCATTACAGGAGGACGCTCGAAATATGTCGTCCGGCGACATCGCAGAGCGAACCGATACGTCCGACAGTACCGTCCGCAAGCGCATCAATCATCTGGAGTCCAGGGAGGTCATCAAGGGCTACAGCGCCGATGTCGACTATCAGCAGGCAGGCTACCCGCTCCGGATGCTGCTTTACTGCACTGCGTCGATCCCAGACCGGGGCGAGTTAATCCCAAAAATCCTCGATATAGACGGTGTGGTATCGGTACAAGAACTCGTCACCGGCGAGGAGAACCTCCTTGTGACGGCTGTCGGCGAATCAGATAGCGATATCACCCCAGTTGCGCAGGCACTGCTCGATATGGGGCTGACGGTGGCCGACGAAGTTCTCGTCCGAAGTCACGAGACCACGCCGTTCGGTAAGTTCGATTCCGAGAACGAGAGCTAGCGGGGGACGATGCTGTTTTTGCGGAGCCGTTGGCCGGACGACTGCGTACCCGGGAGTACACGACCGGGCGAGTTATCGACGTGACTGCCTCGTCTTCTGTAAGGTCTTGCTTTCGAGCGGCCGCGACGAACAATCTGGTTATCTCGGCACCCTCCATACTCAATTAGTCCTCGACAGCCGATTCCGTGCGTCTATGAGTGCGGACCCTATTTCGAAGAAACTCGCCGGTTCAGGCTGCGAGGTGCCTGGCTACTACCGTGAGAGTGCGTTCGACTGAACACCATTCAAAAAACATAATGTTCTATAATATACTTTTTCAGGAACAAATTGGTAGTATAGAAGGATTTAATAACCAGTCCGTTCGCACTAGGGGTGAAGACAGCCAGAATCGGTCAATCACAGTCCGTGATTGCCGTGATTGGTCACGAACAACGATGTCAGGACACAACTCATCGAAAACGGTCGGATCACTCCCGGACACGACGGCTGACTCGCCGCTCGTGCCCGTCGCACTCACATGGCTCGTGTGGTCGATGTTTGCCGCGAGCATCGCTGTGCTTGCCGTCCGGGTCCGAACCGGGTTCGCCTGGGAGATACCCGGCGCGGTCGCCATTGATGGGTTGACCGTTCTGATGTGGGTGGTCGTCACCTTCTTCAGCGGCATCGTTCACAGCTACTCGCGCCGCTATCTGGCGGGGAGTCGCGTCAAAACGGCCTTTTTCGCCACCGTGTTCGGCTTCACGGTGGTCGTGATGGGGCTGGTCGCGGCGGACCACCTTGCCCTGTTCGGAGCGCTGTGGCTCGCCATGGGGCTGCTGATGGCGAAGCTCATCGGTATCGCCAGCGGCTGGGACCAGGCACAGGCGGCCGCCACGGTCGCCCGAAAGTACTTCGTCGCCAGCAGCGCGCTTCTCACCGTCGCGCTAACGGCACTGTGGTGGGCGACTGGCGTGACCACGGTCTCCGGAATTGCGGCGGCCGCCGACTCACTCGGTGGCCCGGTGTGGCTGGCCGCCGCAGGCGCGCTCGTGCTCGCGGCGATGATTCAGTCCGCCCTGCTTCCGTTCCACGGCTGGCTCCTCTCTTCGATGACCGCACCGACGCCCGCCTCCGCACTGATGCACGCCGGATTCGTCAACGCGGGCGGCATTCTGTTGACCCGCTTCGCCCCGGTCATCACCGTCGATCCTGCGCTCATGCTCGCAATCGTCGGTGTCGGCGGTGCCAGTGCCATCGGCGGGAAACTCCTGAAATCGGTTCAGACGGACATCAAGGGCAAACTCGGCTGTTCGACGGTCGGGCAGATGGGATTCATGATCATGCAGGCCGGCCTCGGCTTTTTCGGGGCTGCTATCACCCACCTCATCCTGCACGGCTTCTACAAGGCCTACCAGTTCCTCAGTGCCGGCGGACAGGTGGAACACACGAGCCCGAGCGAGGGAACGCCACATACGATCGGAACGACAGCGAGTATCGTTGGCGTCATCGGTACGCTGCTGACCGGGCTCGCCGGCGGCGCGGTGTTTGCACTGTTAACAGGCAAAGGGATGACAGTCGACAGTGGGCTCTTGCTGACCTTCTTCGTGGTGTTCACGACGCTCCACGCGGCCAGAAACGCCGTCCAGCAGACCTCGCTTCCGACGGTGGCCCGCTACGGGGCCGTTCCGGTGGTTTTCTTCCCGGCCATCGTCGTCTACGCCGCAGTTTACACCGGTGTCTCGGGACTCATGCCTGTCAGCCCTGCAACGACTGAACTGACGCTCCTACACGGCGTCATCGCCGTCGTCTTCGTCGGCATTTACACCGCTATCGAGACCGGGATTCACGAGCGGAGCCAGCGCCTCTACGTGGCGTTGCTGAACGCTGGCCAACCGGCGGCCGACACTGTGCTGACCACGACGGAGGACTACAATGAGTACTGAATCCACCATCCACGACAGTATCGACACCGCAGCAACCACCGTCGGCTCCCTCTGGCCCATCCACTCGTTCGTGACGGCGAACCCACTCGCGGGGTTCGAGGACCAGCCGTTCAGTGAGGCGGTCGCGCAGGCGGCCGAACTGTTGGGCGGCCGTGGCTACCCCAGCGCGGAGACGTTCCGTGCGGCGCTGGAGCGCGGCCAGATCGATCTGGAGGTTCTCGACGCGGAACTCTCCGAAGCCGGCTACGAGAGCGACCCCGAGACACTGCTCAACCGGCTGGCAGAAGTGACCGATGCGACAGACAGTGACTCCAGCACGACTCCAAATCGCGTCGACCAGGTGTTGACAAAATGGCTGTCGGCGTTCCTCGACGAGGGGAGCGCCCACTGGTCGATGCCGAACCGCGAAGCGGGGTTCTACACTGCTTTCCGCGGGGTGGCCGAACACGACGACGAAATCCCCGAGGCGGCCGTCGACGCCCTCGCCGAGACGCCGACCGAGACTATCGAGTCGGTGCTCGCGTCGTACCCGGAGCATCAGTGGGAGGCCATCTTCGAGGAGCAACTGGCCGCCCTCCCGGGCTGGACGGGACTCGTCAAACAGCGCGCCGACGACGAGGGCGCGTGGCAGTCGGCGTACCCGATTACGCTCGCGGGATACCTCGCAGCACGTCTGGCGCTGCTGGATGCCGTCGGTGCCGACATCGCCCCCTCGGACGGCGGCATCGACCCGGACCCGACCGCCGAACTCGCCGGAGCGTTCCTGCGTGCCTGGGAGGCGACCTATCGCGGCGACCTCGTTGAAACCGTCGCCACTGAGAGCCAGTCACTCACCAACAGCGACACCGACGGCCGCCCGGACGCCCAACTTGTCTTCTGTATCGACACCCGATCGGAAATCATCCGCCGCCATCTTGAGGCCGTGGGCGACTACGAAACCCACGGGTACGCCGGTTTCTTCGGGATTCCGATGGAGTACCAGGGCTACGACACTGATGTGTCGGTCGATGCCTGCCCGCCGATTCTCGACCCGCAGCACCACGTCACCGATGTTCCGACTGACAGCGAGACCCAGAAGAGCCACGACCGCTTATCGGGCCTCCGTGAGACTGCCGACGAAATTGTCGAGACACTGGAGGCCAACGCCGCCACGGCCTACGGCTTCGTCGAGACTGCCGGGAGCGGATACGGCCTTGCGCTCGCGGCCCGCACGCTCGTCCCCGGGCGCGTGCAAGACCTGTTTGACGCGGCCGAGGACTCAGTGCCGGACGACCACGAGTTCTGCGACCCGCTCGTCCATCACCAGCACACCTACACCGGTGACTTGCCCGTTGGGCTGACCACCGAGGAGAAAGTTGAGTACGCCGCCACCGCGTTCGACCTGATGGGCTGGGAGACGTTCAGTCGCCTCGTCGTCTTCACCGGGCACGCCAGTGAAACAACCAACAATCCCTACGATTCGAGTCTGGACTGTGGCGCCTGCGCCGGCAACCCCGGCGGCCCGAACGCCCGCGTGCTGGCTGAAATCTGCAACGACGAGGAAGTCAGGGCCGCGCTTCGCGACCGCGGATTCGAGATTCCCGACGATACCGTCTTCCTCGCCGGTGAACACAACACGACGACCGCTGAGGTGGACCTGTACGACAGCGATGTCCCCGAGAGCCACGCTGATGACCTCTCGCAGTTGCGTGCCGACCTCGCGACTACCCGCGAGAACGCGGCCGCCGAGCGTGCCGAATCGATGGGCGTCGACGGTTCGTCGGGGGTCAGCGAAACGGAACGCCGCGCCGCCGACTGGGCCGAGACCCGCCCCGAGTGGGGGCTGGCCGGTAACGCCGGCTTCGTCATCGGTCCCCGCGAACTGACGAGCGGTGTCGACCTCGACGGCCGCGCTTTCCTCCACTCCTACGACTGGTCGACTGACCCCAACGGTGAGGCGCTCGAAGCAATACTCACCGGCCCAATGGTCGTCACGCAGTGGATCAACACCCAGTACTACTTCTCGACGGTCGACAACGCTGTCTACGGCAGCGGGTCGAAGGTGACCCACAACCCCGTCGGCAACGTCGGCGTCTACCAGGGCAACGGCGGCGACCTCATGACTGGCCTGCCGCTGCAGTCGCTCATGGCTGCCGACGACGAGCCGTACCACCAGCCGCTCCGCCTCTCGACGGTCATCCACGCGCCGGTCGACCGCGTCACCGACATCCTCGCCGACCACGGGGAGCTGGCAGCACTGCTCGACAATGACTGGCTCTCGCTGACGGTCGTCGACCCCACACAGGACCACCGGGCCTTCGAGTACGAGCATGACCTAGAGTGGTCGCCAGTGTCTGCCATCTCCGAAGCCGATGTTGCGGAGTCGACCTCGCCTGCGGCCGCGGACGACTGACACAGGTTCGAGTAGGTGGTATCTGGACGCGGAATAGACTGTCGATACTTGTAACACGCTATTCTCGAGCTACGTTCTGAGTTCCAGTTCTCGTCTCGTAAATTAAACCCTACGTATATCCAGACCGACTATATACAATCAGATTTGCACTACGAAGGAATCTATACGGCAGTTATGATCTTGTCTATCGGAGTCACAACTGCAGCAAACCGGCCGTGCTTCACAGCGGGGTGCCACAGCTTGGGCATAGCGGGGGGCCGGAATCGGGGATTGAGAGTCCGCAGTGTGGGCACTCGCCATCGCCCCCTGACATCCGTATTTCTGAGACAATGTCGGCTGTGTGCGTACGAATCGTCTTTTTTGTAGCTATTTCCGCACATCCACTAGCAAGCTCCTCGCCACGGTTCTGGGATAGAGCAAACTGTACTCGCTCTGCGACAAACTCGTGGTCGTCGGTAAGTGCGTCGAGCTGGAGTTGTGGGAACGGTTCTATATCATCAGTGGCGGCGAGCAAACCAAGCGCTTCGGCCGCCCGCCCACGGACGTATCTGCTTTCGTCTTCGAGACATGAAATGAGCGCTTCCCTGGCGTCTGCAAGCTGTTCAGGATGCTCAGAACCGATAACGACGAGCGCCGTGCTCAGGTGATATCGGACCAGTTCGTTGTCCGCGTGAAGATGCTCGGCGAGTGAATCGACCTGATACCGGAGTCTGTCGGGACTACCTAGGGCGATGTGGGCCAGGGCCTTCGCCAATTTCTCTCGTACCTCTGGTTCGTCGAACTCCAAGCCGATACGCAGGTCTGCTACGACCTCCGGTGAGACGACGGCATCAGGATGGTCGATGGCGACGTAGCCCAGCGCCTCCGCACACCGGGCACGGACGTAGTAGAACTCCGATTCGTCCGCGAGTCGCTCGACAAGCGCCGGGACAACTGGAACCACGCTGTCCGGCGCGCCCTCGCTGACTGCGACGAACAATTTCGCGGTCGTAAGCCGCGTTGGCCGCTCGCTGTCCTGTAAAAACTCCGTGAGCGATGGCAGGACGCCATCGAACAGCTCCGGTTGGCCCTCGGCGGTGGTTTTGAGTGACTGCAGGCACGTCTGTTGGGTCTCTGGTTCGGCCCTCGAAAGACCCTCAAGCGCGGCCCGCGCGTCAGCTTCCTTCCCTTCTTCTAGTAATGTCGCAACTTTTGTCTCTGGAGGTGCACCGGGTTGGTCGTCCATCGGTCCGTTGTCGGTGTTTCTCACAGAATCCACAAAATCCCTTGCCTCCCGGTCGTTGCTCGACACAAATACAACCGCTCACCGCTGCAACTGCTATGCCGCGACTGAGGCACTATCTAGTGACGGAAATAGCTAAGTATAGCCATCTATGCGTAATCTAATCTACGAGTGCAAAATTCGGAGATATTGGGGCGACTGAAACACAAATTCGGACTGTAAACGGAATTAAAATTGCTGATATAATACAATATACCGTCCGATGGGGAACGGAAGATGAGCGTTGAGCGACACCATCTGTTGGACTGTCATCTCTTTCAGACAAAAATTAAATGATGGTGTAGGTTTTCGGTTCAGGTATAGATGGAAAGCAAACGCGCTTCGTTCGAGGGATCTCTCGAAGCATTGGGTGTGTCAGTGTCCAGCACACCTGAGGCTGAACTTGCAGCCGCTGTCACGGAGGCAGTCACGGAGCCAGCAGTCGGGATCGCTCTCAACGAGTCGATCGGCGGCGAGGCGTTTTCTCTCGCAGAGACGCCGGTCACGGTCGACCCGACGCCGGTTGCGCTCCGCGAGGCGACCACCGGCGTAACCGGTGCCGAACTCGGTGTCGGCGACTACGGCTCACTCGTCCTCACGATGACCGAACAGGCCAGTGAACTCGTGAGCCTGTTCGTCGAGCGCCACGTCGCTATTCTTTACGAGGAGGATATACGGCCTGATATGGACGCAGCGGTGGCAGAACTGGACGAGCGGTTTACCGAAACGAACGGGAGTGCGATCATCGCAACAGGACCGAGCGCGACAGCCGATATGGGTGCGCTCGTCAAAGGCGCACATGGGCCTAAGGAGGTCCACGTCATCATCGTCGAGGAGGGGGCCTGACAATGGCGACGGCCGACGAAATCCGCGAGCTGATGCGGACCGAAGGGGCAGCAATTGCGGAGAACACGCAGGGGTTTAACGCGGGGCGCTACGACTCTGTCGGGGACCTAGAAGACTACGAGGACCTCAAGCGAGCAGCCCGCAGTATCAAGGAGGACGCGATCACGGAACTACCGGAGCTTCTCGACCAGCTCACGGAGACCGTCGAAGCGAACGGCGGGACAGTGTACATCGCAGACGACGCCGCCGACGCGAACGAGTACATCCGCGAGGTAGCCGACGAGCGAGCGGCTGACCGGGTCGTCAAGAGCAAGTCGATGACCAGTGAGGAGATCGAGGTCAACGAAGCGCTCGAAGCGGACGGCGTGGACGTGGTCGAGACGGACCTCGGCGAGTGGGTGTTGCAGGTCGCCGACGAAGCCCCGTCACACATCGTCGCCCCCGCGATTCACAAGTCCCGCGAGAGCATCGCTGAGCTGTTCAACGAGCGGTTCGACCCCGACGAGCCACTGGAGACGGCCAAGGAACTGACACATTTCGCCCGCGAGAAACTCGGCGAGCAGATCGCCGACGCGGAAGTCGGCATCACCGGTGCGAACTTCATCGCGGCCGACACCGGGACAATGGCGCTGGTCACCAGCGAGGGCAACGCCCGCAAGACAGTGGCCGCGACGGACACGCACGTCGCTGTCGCTGGCGTCGAGAAGGTCATTCCGACAGTCGCGGACCTTCACCCGTTTATCGAACTTATCGGTCGGTCGGGTACCGGGCAGGACATTACGTCGTACGTCTCCTTGCTGACCCCACCAGTTGACACGCCGGTCGTCGACTTCACGGACGACGAAACACCGCTGTCGGAATTTGATTCCGACCGCGACTTCCACCTCGTACTTATCGACAATGGCCGACTGGAGATGCGAGACGACGAACAGCTCCGGGAGACGCTGTACTGCATCCGCTGTTCGGCCTGTTCGAACTCCTGTGCAAACTTCCAGAGCGTCGGCGGTCACGCCTTCGGCGGGGAGACGTATTCGGGCGGTATTGCGACGGGCTGGGAAGCCGGCATCGAAGGGCTGGACGTGGCCGAAGAGTTCAACGATCTCTGTACCGGGTGTACGCGCTGCGTGAACGCCTGCCCGGTTGGCATCGACATCCCGTGGATCAACACCGTGGTCCGGGATCGGATCAACCGCGACAAGGAGACCCCCGGCGAGTGGCTCGTTGACGGCCTCACCCCCGACGAGGAAGACGACGGCGCACCCCTCCAGAAACGCTTTTTCGGAAACTTCGAGACCGTCGCAAAGCTCGGCAGCGCCACCGCGCCGGTGTCGAACTGGCTGGCCGATACGGGCGTCTCGCGGCAGGTCATGGAGCGAGTGCTTGGCATCGACCCGCGGCGCGACCTGCCGACCTTCGAACGGGAGACGCTCGTCGACTGGGCCGCTGCCCGTGACTCACAGGTCGATGATCCCGAACGCCGGGCGGTGCTGTATCCGGACCTGTACACGAACCACGTGCAGGTCGAGCGCGGGAAAGCCGCGGTAAAGGTGCTCGAATCGCTCGGCGTCGATGTGGTGGTTCCGCCGGCGCCGTCCAGCGGCCGTGCGCCGTTTTCCCAGGGGATGGTTGCGACGGCGACAGACCACGCCGAACGGGTCACGGAGGCTCTGGACCCCCACATTCAAGCCGGCCGCGACGTGGTCGTTATTGAGCCGAGTGATCACGCGATGTTCACACGGGAGTACGAACGCCTCGTTGACGAGTCGACGTTCGCTGACATCGCGGCGAACAGCTACGAAGTGTTCGAATACGTGTTCGGGCTGCTCGACAACGGAGCGTCCGTCGACGCGCTTTCGACCGTCGAAGGGGCCGAAATCGCGTACCACAGCCACTGCCAGCAGCGGACGCTGGGACTCGAAGCCCACACCGTCGCTGTACTTGAGGAGTGTGGGTACGATGTCGTCACATCTGATGTGGAGTGTTGTGGCATGGCTGGCAGCTTCGGGTACAAGTCCGACTACTACGAACTGAGCATGGATGTCGGCGACAGACTCCGGACACAACTACGAGACGACGGCGTACAGGACCGGCCCGTTGTCGCCAGCGGGACCTCGTGCCTGGAGCAGATCGATGCTCTGCTGGAGCGGCAGCCCCGTCACCCTATCGAACTGCTGGCGACGTGACTGGCTTTGCGTCCCAGCCGACTGCTGTTCTGGCTGTCTCACACGCACGTTCGACCCGTCCAGGACCTAACGTGTGTACAGCCGTTATTTATCCCGCCTTTATTAGATCGTATGTCGAGATTGTGAGATCACTATCCCCGGAAACGCGAATGCGGAGGGACAGGCTCCCGACGGCTATTCGCGAAGCGACGGGGTGACGAACCGCCCGTCGTCGAACTCGATTGGCGATGGCTCCTCGACGACGCGCAGGTCCTCGCGACCGCGCGCGGCCTCGACCAGCGCGGGTGACGCGTAGAGGCGGTGGAGATGCATCGTGTCGGCCGCGCGAAGCACGCGAACAGTATCGGGGTCGACGACGCCTATCGTCGACAGCGCAGCGACGATGCCAGCACGGTCGGTTTCGACCACCGGTGGCAGCTTCACCCCGCGAATCGTGCTTGCAGTGAGTGCATTGATGAGCGACGTTTGCGCGTCGAGTTCTGCGACAACATCTTCGTGAACGACATCCGCTGAGCCGACGCCCATCGCGTTCCCGTGGGTCTTCTCCGTCAGCCCGCGCGTATAGATACGCTTGACCTCCGGCGTCTCAGGTGCCGGTTCATTTATCGAGAACGGTCGACGGCCGATGACGTTGGTATCGAGTCCCTGACCGCTGATTTCCTTTCCTTGGCGGTCAAATATCACGAGGTCAAGATCATCGAACGGGAGCGTCGGCATCAGTTCGTAGGCAGTCTCTAACAGCTCCGCCTCGCGGTCGAGGAAGCCACTGGGCGGTACACCCTCTATCAGCGTCGTCTCGTCGTGCTGATCCTCGACGATTGCGACGCCGCCGACGATGGGCAGTTCTTCGAGCAACTGCCCGGTGATCTCCGGAATCATCCGGCGGAACGACCAGTCGACGGCCCACTTGTGGGCTATCTGAGCGCCCCGTTGCTTGCCCATGCCGATGACGAGCATCTTCGAGAGTCCGCTTTCGACGGGACCGTCGAAGTCCGTATGCGGCTTGACGCGATTGATTGGGATGATTGCATCAGCCGCCACAGCGGTGTCGTCGGCGACAACGGGCACGTCCCGGTCCGGCGTCCGTCCGACCTCGACCACATCCATAGTCGACCGGATTTCACAGCCGATTGCCGACTCTGTCACGCCCAGCTCGTTCAGCATCGTTCGCTGGCCCTCGCCGGTCGCGCCACCGTGACTCCCCATGGCTGGGAAGACGAACGGCTCGTAGCCGGCAGCAGACACTGCTTCAACGACGCCGGTGACGATAGAGGGAAGGTTCGCGATACCGCGACTACCAACGCCAATCGCGACCTCGCCGCCCGCAGGGATGTCGGCAAAAGATAGTGACTCGACTGCTCGCGCTGCGTGTGCTGTGACGTCGTCCGGCGCTATCGGGTCTGTCTCCCAGCGCTGTTCGATGATGCCGAGTTCAGGGAGTGGCGGGTCGCCACAGGCATCGACGATTGTCTCTTCCGGGACGGAGAGGGCGTCCGCCGCGACCTGTTGATCGGGTGTGTTCATACGCGGCATATCAGCCCGTCTGCTGATAAACGTGATCCACGGATCGAACAGAAGCTGCCACTGTCCCGTGCTACAGCAGGCCGGTAGTACCACCTGAGAGTAGCCACCGCGTACCTGTGGTGCCCTTATTCGCTCGGGGCTGGAACAACGAGTACAATCACGTCGTTGACGTTCGTCCCAGTCGGTCCGGTTTCGACTGTCGCCTCGATTTCTGAGAGGTGTGGGCCGGCATCATTTGCAAGCAGCGCGCCGCGGGCTCGTTCGCGGTCCTCGATGCTGCTCGTATTGGCGATAGCCCCGGCCACGTCAGAGCTTCCGTCCTCGCCATCAGTGTCAACTGCAGCGATGACCGCGTCGCCGTCGTGGGCCAGTACTCCCGAGAGAACAACTTCCTGATTAGGGCCTCCCTGTCCGCCATTTCCGCTTACCGTGACGGTCGTCTCGCCACCGGCAAGGAGGACTGCTGGCGGTTCGACCGGTGTGCCAGTCGCTGTAGCTTCTTCGGCGATAGCGACGAGCGGCTTCGCTACCTCGCGGGCCTCGCCGCGCAGCCGAGACGTGAGGACTACTGGTTCGTAGCCGGCCTCCCGCGCGACGGCAGCGGCGGCATCAAGTGCGGTTGCGTTGTCCGCGATGAGGTGGTTCGTAACACGGTCGAAGGCAGGGTCGTCGGGAGACGGCGTTTCCGGGATTTGGCCCTCCCGCCCAGCTTCGAGATGGTCGTGAACGGCTGGCGGCGGCGCGAGGTCGTATCGGTCGAACACATCGAGTGCATCTCCATACGTTGTTTCGTCCGGGACTGACGGACCGCTACCGATGGTCGAGAGGTCGTTTCCGACGACATCGCTGATTAGTACCCCGGCGACAGTAGCGGGAGCCGCGCGCCGTGCTATCTGTCCACCTTTCAGGTCTGAGAGGTGCTTCCGGACCGCATTAATCCCTGTAATCGGAACGCCACCACTGAGAAGTCTATCGGTCGTTGTCTGGAGATCCTCCAGTGTCAGGTTCCCAGCCGGAGCCGATAGCAGCGCGCTGGCTCCGCCGGTCAGGACAAACAAGATGAGCGTGTCCGTGCCGGCTTCATCGACAGTCTCTAGTATCTCGGTCGTCGCCCCAACGTTCTTATCTGACGGTAACGGGTGGTCCCCGACCGAAATCTGAACGGTTTGAGTGTCGACGGCTTGCTTGGAGACGATGTGGCCGCCGCAGAGGCTGTCGCCGAGTACAGACTCAAGCGCCCGTGTCACGCCGCCTGCGGCTTTCCCGCCGCCGACAACGACAACATCGGTGTACTCGTCAAGATCGTAAGTCGTCCCGGCGATCGTCAGCGTCTCGCCGTCGCGGCTGACGGTCGATTTGGTGGCTGCCGCAGGTGCAGCCGCGTCCACGGCGGCTTCGATACAATCGAGTGCCACCTCGTGTGCAGCGCTGGCAGTCAGTGCGCTCCGGTTATGAATCATACGACCGCTTCCGTCCGAACCGGTAAAAAATCCCACGCACAAACAGTGACCAGTGGTCCAGAAGTCGCGTCCAATCTGGAGGCAGTGCAGGCTCTGTGAATCAGCCCTTTGATGACTCCACAACGAACCGTACTGTCGTATCTGCCGGGATATAACTGGGAATGTCAGCAGGCAACAGCACGGCTGTCCTCGTTTTCAACTGCGTTTATCAGAATCAGTGTTAGACGCTATTTTATATCAGTATGCCTTGATTATCTCATCGCTGTGTGGGGACAAGTACTGACTTCGTGACAGAAAAGGTAACTATCTCGGTACTATCGAGAGCAAGAAAATTGGCCTGAATGAGACTCTCGCCCCGAATTTGCAATATCCGTTAGCAGCAACAGGAGGTGTCTATTCGCCTTCAGCGCTGAGCGTTGATTCAAGCCCCTCTCGAAGAGACACGGTTGGTTCATATCCGAGCAATGTGCGTGCATCACTGAGGTCCGCTTCGCTCTCCCTGATATCGCCCACCCGCTCGGGGACGTGTTCAATTGCCACATCCGTTCCAACGATGTCCCGGACGGTTTCGGCGAGTTCGTTGATACTGACGCTTCGTCCAGTTCCGACGTTGAACGGCCTGCCGGTAGCATCTGTCGTGGCTGCAAGCAGGTTGGCCCGGACGACATCATCGACGTGAACGAAATCCCGCGTCTGGTTTCCGTCTCCTTCGACTGTGAGAGGGGTGCCAGCCTGCGCCTGACGGATGAACGTGCCGATGACACCAGCGTATTCCCCGTCAAGCCCACGCGGCCCATAGACATTGAAGTACCGTAACGGGACTGTCGGCAGACCGTACTGCTCTGTATAAAACCGCGCATACTGTTCACCGAGATGCTTCTCGATTCCGTACGGAGTGCGTGGGTCAGCCGGTTCCGTTTCGGTAATTGGGACCGTATCGGGGGTACCGTATACAGCGGCACTTGAGGCGAGTACGACCCGTGCATCTTGTCGTCGAGCGCAGTCGAACACAGTGACGGTTGCCGATCCATTAAGTTCGTGACAGGCGACCGGCTGCTCGATTGACTGTGGGACACTAACCATTGCGGCCTCATGAAAAACTACGTCAACACCATTCATCGCCTCGTCGAGCGTTTCCTTATCTCGTATATCGCCCTCAACGACAGTCACATCGGCTGGGAGGTTGGCACGCCGTCCTGTTGAGAAGTCATCAAGGACTCGCACATCGTTCTCCCCCGCTAGCGCTGACGTAAGATGGCTCCCAATGAATCCACCGCCGCCAGTAACTAACACCCGACAATTACGGATCTCATTCGTCGACATACTACCCAAACAGGGGGTTTTCATGGCTTAAGTTATTCGTAGACATACGCCTCGGTTCCTGGGCGAGTACTCTTGGTATCACAGGGTATATGCCGAAGGAAAGTCCTGTGAGACCGTAGCGGCCATGTGTCGTATCCCCACAGCAGTCCATACTTTGTTACCGTCTTTTTGCGGATAATACAGAACTGGCGCAATCTCGGAAAGCTGGGAATAACAATATGATAACTCGTACACAGCAGAGCACAACGGAGTCCACTATTCGCCACAATGACACCACTGAACGTACCGGAGCGTGTGGACGATCACACCGGACGACCGCAATCGAGCGCGGTTCCGGAGTGGAACTGAGATGTCGGATAGAATTCAGCAATCGCCCGCTAATGACAGCACCCGGGAGGTTTCGAAGAACTTGCCCGCCGTTGGATTAGTCGCAACCGAGTCAAACGCAGAGTGGATTGCGGCTGAGATTCTTCGTATACACTCACGGGCGCACCAAGCAATTGTTACGGCTGCAGTTGATGCTGATCTTCAGGCACTCACTTTTGCCCGGTGGCTCGATGCAGAAGTGGTTCTCCCCTCTGGAAACTGGGCTGAGGCCGATTCCCCCCGCGAGCGACTGCAGCTGTTCGCTAAGGAAGCTGGGTATCCCGGACTTCTCTACCATGGTGAGGAGGATGGGTCAGTTAATCTCCCGGCAAGCCGGGACGCCCTGAAAAATACCGAGAAATTCACCGTCGACGCCCAACTTGAACCCGTCACCGAGGCGGATCCGACTGTTATGGTCGGAATTCCGGCGTATAACGAGGCGGCGACGATTGGTACGGTGGTGGAGTCAGCCAAGAACTATGCAGACACCGTTCTGGTGGTCGACGACGGGAGTACTGACGACACTGTCGAAGTCGCAGCGGCAGCGGGCGCGACAGTGTACGAACACGACCGTAACGTCGGCTATGGTGGTGCCCTCAACAGTATTTTCGACCAAGCTGACCGGGGTGATGCCGACTACCTGGTCATTCTTGATGCTGATGGGCAACACGATCCCAGTGATATCCCGGAATTGATCGAACAGCAGCAGGAGTCGGGAGCCGAAGTCGTTATCGGAAATCGGTTCGATGAGGACGCAGACACCGAGATGCCGTTGTATAGGCGGTTTGGTCTGTTTGCGGTGAATCTCATGACTAATCTCAGCCTTGGAATCCTCAGGCCGACCAAGCAGATCAGCGACACTCAGAGCGGTTTCCGTGCGTATAGCACAGAGGCGATAAGCTCACTCGCTGAAGACAACTCAATCGGCGACCACATGGATGCAAGTACCAATATTCTCTATCACGCACACTCGAACGGCTACCAGGTCGTCGAGGTTCCAACGACGATAGATTACGACGTGGAGGCTTCTAACAACCTTGGCCCAGTTGAGCATGGGCTCACCCTCGTCGGCAATATTATTCGGACGGTTGAGCGAGAGCATCCTATCATGTTGCTCGGTGTGCCTGGAGTCTCCTGCGTTCTGATGGGATTTGTCTTCACCTACTTTACGATGTTCAATTATCTTCAGTCCGGGAGCTTTCCGCTTGGATATGCTCTGGCTAGCACTACGTTCACGATCATTGGGATCCTCGCATCCTTCACCGGAATTATTCTTCACTCCTTGGAGTTGTACCGGAAATAGCCAGCGGTTCAGGAGTTGAGCGGCCGTATTATGTGGTCCAGACGCCTTTATCAGGTCTGGGTTTACCATGATGTCATCTCTATTACTAGAAACAACTTCTGCATAACAAAGGGTAATCTATATGATTCGTAAGTCAATGCGAAGCGAATCAACATCAGACTATCCGGCACAGCGACAGCGTGGCGAATCAAAACCGAAACGATCGAGCCCACAGAGAGCATGAGTATCTGCGTCCATGGCCTCGGCTATATCGGGCTCGCGACTGCATCGTTGTTCGCCAACGCAGGTACTGATGTCACTGGTTTCGATGTTGACGAAGGCGTAATCGATCGCCTCAACGAGGGAGACCCGAACGTCAGCGAGCCTGAACTTGAGTCGTACATTCAGGATGCGCTAGAGTCCAATCTAACGCCGAGCCACCGTCCACAACCCGCTGATGTACATATTATCTGTGTTCCAACCCCGTACGACGAACTGAACGATGGAGCGGATCTGACATATGTGAAAGATGCCGGACGAACCGTGGCGAACGTTCTCAGGTCGGGCGACACCGTGGTGTTGGAGTCAACAGTACCGCCGGGCACAACGACCGGAATCCTGGCGCCAATCCTGTCACAAGGTGACCTCGAGATCGGTGAGGATGTACACTTAGGGTACACGCCTGAGACGGTGATGCCAGGGAATACGCTCACAGAGCTCCGAACCAACGATCGAATCGTTGGTGGTGTTGATGAGGACTCAGTCAGCGCCATCAAATCTCTGTATGAACCACTCACCTCAGGAGAGATACATGTCGCCGCAGACCCAACGACTGCCGAGTTCGTGAAGCTTGCACAAAACGCCGAACGAAACGTCAGTATCGCGTATGCTAACACGCTTGCACTCCTCGCAGAGAACTACGGCATTGATGTTCGGTCTGCAATTTCCCTCGCGAACAACCATCCACGGGTTGATATTTTGAGCCCTGGTCCGGGCGTGGGTGGGCACTGCCTTCCTGTCGATCCACATTTCCTGAGCGATGGGTCTGGTGCCACAGAGCTACTCGATATCGCGAGCCAAGTCAACAGCAGGATGCCCGAACACGTCGTCAGAATGCTCGAAGATGCCATCGACTCACTCGAAGACAAGACTGTGGCCGTCCTTGGAATCACGTATAAGGGCAACGTCAGCGACACTCGCAATTCTCCGGGGTTGGAAATAGCCAAACTGCTCGGGACTGTCACGGTAGATACACGCCCGGCCATGGATGGGGGTTGGGACGAGGGGTCAGTCACGATTCATGACCCACGGGCAACGGACTCCAGATTGCAGCTAGTACCCCTCGATGTAGCAGTTGACGGCGCTGACGCAGTGATATTTGGGGCTGCACACGATGAGTTTGCAGCGCTCGACCCAGAGGACATCAGGTCGAAGATGGCGGGCCGAACTGTGGTTGACCCGGTCGATGTCATCGACACGGCGCAGTGGACTGAGCAGGGATTCGATGTCCGGACACTCTGAGCTAGTGCTACGAATAGCCGTCTGCTAGAACCAATTCTCCCACAGGCAATCAGCAACGGCGTAGGAGGCCTATAACAAATCTTATCGGCTACTCACGAAACCGCTATGAAACTGACTAGATGGACTCTCACCGGGCGTTCAACTAACGGAATCGGGAGCAACAATGACTGACAGCACCGTTGGGTTTGTCCTTGGAACGCGCCCAGAGATTATCAAGTTAGCCCCGGTGATCCAGGAGTGTCATCGGCGTGGCGTCGATACACACATCGTCCACACTGGTCAGCATTACTCGGACTCGCTTGATGCCGTCTTTTTCCGACAGCTCGGGTTATCACCACCAGATGTGAACCTCGAAGTCGGATCTGACGATCACGGGGCACAGACTGGTGCGATGCTCGCTGGTATCGAGGAAGAACTTCAGGCTACCGAACCCACAGTGGTGTTTGTCCAAGGGGACACGAACTCGACTCTTGCGGGCGCACTCGCGGGGAGCAAGATGGATGTCGACGTGGCTCACGTCGAAGCTGGGCTTCGAAGTTTCGATGACGAAATGCCCGAAGAGACAAACCGCGTCATCATTGATCATATCGCTGAGTATCTGTTTCCACCGACCGCCGAGACAGCAGCGTTACTCCGAGACGAGGGGATTCCCGAGGACCGTATCACAGTCACTGGAAATACCATTGTCGACGCAGTCGAAACCTTTGACAATGAGGCTGCAACCAGCAGTCAGATTCTGAGTGAGCTCGGCGTTTCGGAGGGCCAGTTCGACCTCTTGACCGCTCACCGAGCGGAAACAGTCGACGACCGGGAAGCGTTCGAGCGGATTCTCAGCGGCGTCGCACGAGCAAGCGCTCAAGCGGAGCGGGAAGTCATCTACCCGATTCACCCCCGAGCGGAGGACCGCCTCGAAGAGTTCGGCATCGCAGTTCCCGACCAAATTCGTCTTATCGAACCACTGGATTTCTTCGATTTCCTCAGACTAGAGAGTACAGCGGACCTGGTGTTCACCGATTCAGGAGGTGTGCAGGAAGAGACCAGCATCCTCGGAACACCGTGTGTGACGCTTAGGTATGGAACTGAGCGCCCTGAGACAGCATTTGTTGGTGCGAACTGCGTTGCCGGCCGGGAGCCGAGTAGTATCACCGCGGCGGCGACACAAATGCGCGGAAAGGCTGGGGACTGGAACACGCCGTTCGGAGATGGGACAGCCGCTGTTCAGATTCTCGATGCAATCCCGGAACTCCCCGACAGAGAAGCAGTCACGGCCCCTGAGTGACCAGAGCCGGCAAGCGCTGTCTCTCAATAGTGAGTCTATTCTTGAGTACGAGTTGACTGGTCCCCGAGGTTGGCCTGACTGGGGGGAGACGGATGACGACTCAATTGCGTACAACTGGACGCTCATGGACTGCACAGTTGCTTTCCAAGTGGCAGTTCATCAACTGACAGCAGTCTCCTTGCCATCCAGTGAGTAAATAGAGAGGCCAGATTACGGACGACAATCTTTGATCTGCCTGTCTGCACTGGTAGTAACTGTCTAATTTTATTACTTCACTCTCATCAAACGATAATGGCTACTGATGCAGGTGCGAACATCGAGACGGAGTCGTTCCCGATCGATCTTCTGCTGGTCGGACTCCTTGGCCTCTGGCATCTCGCCGCCGTCGAAGGGTATATCGGACAGTCGCCCGCAAGAGTTCTGTTAGGGTTGGTGGCGGTGCTTATCGCGCCGGGATACGCTCTGATTGCGCTTCTATTCCCGCGCGGTTCCGCCGAGTCAGATGGATTGTTTGACAACTGGAGGGGAGGAATATCCACAGGCGAACGATTTGTCCTTGCAGTCGGAAGCAGTGTCTGTATTGTCCCGCTACTGGGGCTAGGAGTAGTCTTGGTTTCGCCTGGTGGGACTACTGGACCGTACCAGCTCTCTATCGGCGTAACGACTGTTCTTCTCACGATTGCTGCAACGATTCGACGGCTGCGAGTGCCAGCAGACGAGTGTTTCAGTCCCGTAGGTTGGGTGATAACTATCCGGAGCAGAGCGTCTCTACCACCAATTAGGAGTGTTCCGACGCTGCGGGTTTTGCTTGTATTCGGGCTTCTTCTCTCCGGTACCGGGATCGGTTACGCGGCCATATCGACTGAACGTGGTGAACAGTTTACTGAGTTTGCGCTGGTAACCGAATCCGACAGCGGAGAGCCTATTGCGTCTGAGTATCCGTCAGAGATTGCACTCGGCGATTCCCGGACTGTGCAGGTCACCATCGGCAACCATGAGGGACAAGAGCTAAATTATACAGTTGTAGTCATCGCTCAGAGAATCGAGAACGGCAGTGTCCTGGCTACCGCGCAGATTGGTCGGTTCAGGAGCCGCGTTGCCGCTGGTGAAACTCTTGAGCGATCGCACGAAATGTCTCCCACGCTGGTTGGGGATGATATTCGCGTTTCATACCTTCTCTATCGGAACGAAGCCCCAGTTGGATCGAACCCTCGCCCCGAGAACGCGTACCGACGGACGCATATCTGGGTTAGCGTTACTAGTGATTGATAGCACCGGCACACTTTATTATGAAGTTATCGCCCGTCTACACCTGTATGACGCCTTCGTTTGAGAACCCCCACCTGTCTTGGAGCTATCACAATGAATGGCTGTGTTGAATCGCCATACAGCAGTGGAATTCACTGTTTCACGGCTCGCTTGATGTTATAGACGACACACATCAGCGCGATTTCACGGAACTCCCGGAACCAAGTACGCGCTCGCACGGCGAAGCCGAGCGAGCGCTTCACAGCCGAGTTCACAGTCTCGGTCATCGAGCGCTGATTGTAGCGCTGTTCGTCGATTCTGGCGTTGTGCGCGTGGTCGTAAGGTGCGAAGATACGATGTTTGATG
>NZ_LIUF01000013.1 GCF_001280425.1 Haloarcula rubripromontorii
GTCGACGAGTCGATGGTGACCGGCGAGTCCGTCCCGGTCGAGAAAGGCGAGGGCGACGAGGTCATCGGCTCGACGGTGAACCAGAACGGCGTCCTCGAAATCGAGGCGACGAAGGTCGGCTCGGAGACGGCCATCCAGCAGATAGCCGAGCGGGTCCGGCAGGCCCAGTCCCGCCAGCCAGACATCCAGAACGTCGCCGACCGCATCTCGGCGTACTTCGTCCCGGCGGTCATCGCCAACGCCGTCCTCTGGGCGGTGCTGTGGGTGGTCGCGCCGGAGACGCTGGCCGCCGTCGTCGACGCGCTCCCGCTGTGGGGGCTGGCCGCGGGCGGTCCGGCCGGCGTCGGCGTGAGCGAGTTCGCCGTCGTCGTGTTCGCGTCTGCCGTCCTGATCGCCTGTCCCTGTGCGCTGGGGCTCGCGACCCCCGCCGCGACGATGGTCGGGACAGCTATCGGCGCGCGTAACGGCGTCCTGTTCAAGGGCGGCGACGTACTCGAACGCGTCCACGAGGTCGACACCGTCGTCTTCGACAAGACAGGGACGCTGACGCAAGGCGAGATGGAACTCACGGACGTGGAAGTCGTCGGTCCCGCCGCGGACGGCGGGACGCTCAAGCCCGACTACGAAGTCTCCGAAGAGTTCGTCCTCGAAGTCGCCGCCAGCGCCGAGCGCGCCAGCGAGCATCCGCTGGCCGAGGCCATCGTCGAGGGCGCACGCGAGCGCGGCATCGAGGTGGAGGACCCCGACGACTTCGAGAACGTCCCCGGTCAGGGCGTGAAAGCGACGACGCGCCACGGCCGCGTCCTCGTCGGCAACCGGAAACTGCTGTCCGAGGCCGGCGTCGACACCGCGCCGGCGGAGGAGCGGATGGACGCGCTGGAACGCGAGGGCAAGACGGCAATGCTGGTCGCGCTGGCTGACGAGGCCGAAGAAGACAGCGACGGTGACCCGGACTACCGCCTCATCGGCATCGTCGCCGACGCCGACACGGTCAAGGACTCAGCGACGGCCGCCGTGAGCGGCCTGCGAGAGCGGGGGCTTGGCGTCTGGCTCATCACCGGCGATAACGAGCGGACCGCCCGCGCAGTCGCCGAGGAAGTCGGCATCGACCCCGACAACGTGATGGCCGACGTACTCCCCGAAGACAAGGCCGACGCCGTCGACGACCTCCAGAGCGACGGCGACCAGGCGATGATGGTCGGCGACGGCGTCAACGACGCGCCCGCGCTGGCGGCCGCGAGCGTCGGCTGTGCCATCGGTTCCGGGACCGACGTGGCAATCGAGGCCGGCGACGTGACGCTACTCCGGGACGACCCCGCCGACGTGGTGAAGGCCATCCGGATCTCCGAGGCCACGCTCCAGAAGATCAAGCAGAACCTGTTCTGGGCGCTGGGGTACAACACGGTGATGATTCCGCTGGCCTCGCTGGGACTCCTTCAGCCAGTGCTCGCCGCCGCCGCGATGGCCGCCTCGTCCGTGTCCGTTCTCGCGAACAGCCTCGCATTCCGCCGGTACACGCCGGATGCGGCGTACCGGCTCTTGAGCTTCCTCCGGCGCTGACAGGGACCGTCTCCAGCAGACTCATTTGTCGCCGGGTCTCATCTACGAACAGTGACTGCTGAGGAGCGTGTCGTCGACGAGCCGACGGGAGAGACAGTGTCACAGCCGGGCGGCATCGGCGTCAGGCTCCGGGCGCTCTGGCGGGCGCTCGTCATCGTCTGGCAGTTCGTCCCGCTGCTCTGGCAGTGGGGCCGTGACCGCAAGCGGTTTCTCCTGTTCGGTCGGTCCCGGTCGGTGACGCCCGAGACACGGCTGCGGCGCGCGCGCTACCTGAAAGACACTTTCGTCGACCTCGGCCCGGCGTTCATCAAGCTCGGGCAGATGCTGTCGACCCGACCCGACGCCCTGCCGCGGGCGTACGTCGACGTGCTCTCGGAACTGCAAGACAACGTCCCGCCGGACGCGTGGGCGACCATCGAACCCGTCATCGAACGGGAACTGGACGACGACATCGACGCGCTGTTCGAGGACTTTGACACCACAGCGATTTCCGGGGCCTCGCTGGGGCAGGTGTACGAGGCCCGCGTCGACGACCAGCGGGTCGCGGTGAAAGTGCTTCGACCCAACATCAGGACGCGCGTCGAGTCGGACCTGCGCGTGCTATCGACGCTGCTGCCGGTACTCACCTACGGCGCGGACCCGGGCCAGGCGTTCACGCTGGAGAACCTCACCGAGGAGTTCGCAACCACGGTCCGCAGGGAGATGGACTACGGCCACGAGGCGCGGATGCTCCGAGAGATCGGCGACAACTTCGCAAACGACGACGATGTCGCAATCCCGGACGTCGTCGAGAGCCACTCGACGGACCGCGTGCTGACGATGACGTATCTCGACGGGGTGAAAATCGACGACGTGGAGCGGCTGGACGAACTGGGAATCGACCGCCCGGCGCTGGTCCGCCGGCTGGAGGAGGTGTACATCCAGATGATCGTCGAGGACGGCCTCTTTCACGCCGACCCCCATCCCGGAAATCTGGCGGTCCAGCCAGACGGGACGCTCGTCTTCTACGATTTCGGGATGACCGGTTACCTCGGGCCCGGGACGCGGGACCAGCTCCTCGACTTCTACGTCGGCCTGGCGTCCGACGACGTAGACCGCGTGATGGACGCCTTCGTGGCGATGGGGGCGCTGGACCCGATGGCCGACCGGGACGTGATGCGGGAGGCCTTCGACATCGTCATTGAGCAGTTCCGCGGCGAGGACATCAGCGAGTACCGAATCGAGCAACTGGTCGGTCAGTTCGAGACGCAACTGTACGAGTTCCCGATGCGCCTGCCACAGGACCTCGCGCTGGTGGTCCGCGTAACGACGGTACTCGAAGGCGTCTGTCGAACGCTCGACCCCGAGTTCGACTTCATCGAGATCATCTCGGAGTACGTCATGGAGCGAGGCGCTGGGGACGACATCCGGGAGCGGGTGAAAACAGAGCTACAGGACGCGGTGACATCATCGACCCGGTCGGCAGTGCGGACAGCGCCGAAGGTAGAGGACACACTTGACAGAGTCGAGCGCGAAGAGTTACTCGTCAAAACCGTCCTCGAAGACTCCGACGGACTGAGCCGGGTGCTCGCAAAGCGGCTCCTGCTCGGTATCGTCGCCAGCGCCGGCGTGCCGGTGAGTGCCTACCTCTACACCGTGAGCGGGCTTCAGCCCGCAGTCCTCGCACTGGGCGGGAGCGCAGCGGTGGTCGGAGTGCTCGCGTGGTCGTTCCGCCGGAGTCGCGGACCGGCGCTGTCGTCACCGCAGTTCACCCGCCACGAAATGCGACAGCGGCAGGCGACTGACGGCACAGAGGCAGAAGAGTAGCCGAACCGCTGTTACGACGCAGCGGCGCTCAGAGTTCGCCCTCGGCCGCCATGTCCCGAATTTCCGCGGCGCGCTCGTGGATCTCCGTGAGTTCCTCGTCGCTTTTGTTGTCGACGTGGCTATACATCAGCCCCATCCGGTGGTTCGACCGGAGCGTGTCCTCGTTGCGGTCGAGGAAGTCCCAGTACAGCGCGTTGAACGGGCAGGCCCCGTCGCCGGTGGTCTTCGTCTTGTAATACGGACAGCCCGAACAGTAGTCGCTCATCTTGTCCACGTAGTTCGCCGACGAGGCGTAGGGTTTCGTGGCGAACACGCCCGCGCCGTACAGCCCCATCTCGACCACGTTCGGGGTCGTCACCCAGTGGAAGGCGTCGACGTAGCCGGCGTGGAACCACCGGTTCAGCTGCGCCGGCTCGACGCCGTAGATAAGCCCGAAGTTGGCGAGAATCATCAGCCGCTCGATGTGGTGGGAGTAGCCCCGCTCCCGGACCCCGTCGACCACGTCGGAGAGACAGGCCATGTCGGTGTCACCGTCCCAGTAGAAATCCGGCAGGGCCTCGCTCGCGCCGAGCTGGTTCGCCTCGCTCAGGTCCGGCATCTCCCGGCGGTAGACGTGCCGGAGGAACTCACGCCAGCCCAGCACCTGCCGGACGAACCCCTCGACGCTGTTCAGCGGCGCGTCGCCGTCCTCGTAGGCGGCGATTGCGCGTTCGATGACCTCGTCAGGGCCGAGGAGTCCCAGATTGAGCGACGTGGAAAGCAGGCTGTGGCTCATCGCCCACTCGTCGTCCAGCATCGCGTCCTGATACGGCCCGAACTCCGGCAGTCGGTTCGTGACGAAGTGGTCCAGCGCGCGGACGGCCTGCCGACGAGTGACCGGCCAGCGAAACGGCTCCGGGTCAGCCCAGTCTCCGCCGTAGGGCCGTTCGTCGTAGCTTCCCTCGAAGGTCGTTTCGACCCACTCGACGACATCCCGGGTCACGTCGTCGGGTTCGAACTGCGGGGGGGCCGTCGGGGTCCACTCGTCGGGCGGCGTCTCACGGTTCTGGTCGTCGTAGTTCCACTCGCCGCCGACGGGGTCACCGTTCGCCATCAGGTAGCCCGTCTCACGGCGCATGAACCGATAGAAGTCCTCGTGACGGTAGCGACCGTCACTGCACCAGCCGTCGAACTGCGACGGTGAGCAGAGGAAGCGTTCGTCGGCGACAAACTCGACGGTTCCGCCGGCATCGGCCACCAGCGATTCGAGACGCGACTGTGCAGCCCCAGTCTGTGGTCGGTGGGTGACGAGCGTGTCGTCAGGGGTGGCTTCGAAATGTGCTGCCAGTCCGTCCTCGAAGGTCTCTGCTTGCTGGTAGCGGACCGGTCGGCCGTCGGCCCGCAGTTCGTCGCGGAAGTGCCGCATCGCGCTGAACAGCAGAATCAGCTTGTGTGGGTGGTACGGTAGCTTGCGAGCGAACGCCTCCGATTCTATCAGAAGCACTGGTTCGTCAGGCCGTCGAGCGACGGGACCGGACCGCCGGACGAGGTGGTCACCGCGAAGCCAGACAGTCATCGACAAACAGACACTCCCATTGGTTCCAATACGGGCCTGTAGCAGCATCAATCCCCGTCCGAACTGTGTTGGTATAGTAACTCTCGGGAAGCACAGACCACGTTAGCAGTTCGGTGGACGGCAGCGCGTGGGACTCGACACACGCCTGTTCCGTTGGCCAGTAACAGTAAATTCCCACCCAACAAATCGATGCGGAAGTGACAGACCCAGATCGTCGCTCAGATCGCCTGCCAGCCATTATTCAGGCAGTTGGATGGGGCCTCCTGCTTGGAATCGTCGGCAATTACTTTTATTTTTCTGACGCTGGGCTTCCAGCCGTTCTCACGGCCGATTTCGTAGTCAGTATGCTGGCAGTCGTCCCGTTTGCCGCGGTGATTATCGTCGGGGGGTTCTGGCTGGGGAACTCAGAACTCACCTTGTCACGGTATCAACGGATCGGGGTTTGGTTTGCCGGTGGGCTTAGCAGTTTCCTGTTATTGAACCTCCTGATGATGCAGACTTGGTCGACCGGGTCGCTACGGTGGAATATCGGATGGGCACTGTTTGCGGTTGCTGTCGGCGGCTCCGGCGGTCTGGTCGCGGGCATCTTTGAAGCGCGGGCGATTTCACGAGCCGTCGAGGCCGAGCGACAGCGGCTTCGTCGGGAGGCTGTCGAGCAGCGCAACGAACGCCTCGACGAGTTCGCGGCCGTTGTAGCACACGACCTCCGGAACCCGCTCAGCGTCGCGTCCGGTCAGCTCGAACTCGAACGAATGGACCGCGACTCGGAACACCTAGAAACGGCTGCGACAGCGCTGGACCGGATGGAAACGCTCATCGACCGGACGCTGACACTGGCCCGAAGCGGACACGTCATCAGCGAGACGGAGCCCGTTGATCTCGGAGAGCTGGTCGATAGCTGCTGGGAGGCAGTGCCGACGGGGGATGCGACGCTAGCGAACGAAGTAACAGCCGTCATCGACGCCGACCCGGATCGGCTCCGTCACCTGTTCGAGAACCTGTTTCGCAACGCCGTGGATCATGGCTCCACGGGCAGTCTGAAGTCCGACGATACCCTCGGACGTGGCAGTGCTGACCTGACAATTCGTGTTGGCGAGCTATCTGGTGGGTTTTACGTCGCCGACGACGGCTCCGGAATTCCACCCGAAAAGCGTGATGCGGTGCTCGACGACGGCTATACTTCTACCGACGGTGAAGGCGGGCTGGGGCTGGCAATCGTCCAGCGTATCGTCGAAGCCCACGGCTGGGAAATCGGCGTGACCGAAAGCGACGGGGGCGGGACGCGCTTCGAGATTACGGACATCACGAGGACGGACGACCCGGAGGAAGACACTTACACGCCCTCGAAGACGCCAGTACAGGCCTGAGGGGCGGCCCCGCCTACGCCTCGCGTTGCTTTCCCAGCGCGGCGATCCGCTGGCACGCTCGGGCACATACCGGGGCGTAGCCGGTCGCCAGCGGCGGGATCTCGAACCCGACAACGGCAGAGCTATCGGCCCGTTTTTCCGCGAAGTGTCCGGTCGCCGGGAGTCGTGCGACGGTCCACGTCCAGCGGTACGGTACACACGCCGTCACCTCGAACGGGAGCCACACCGCGTCGGCGACGCGAACGCGACCGGTCGTCCCCGCGGTGATGTACCGGTCCGCTGTCTCGACGGCCGTGACAGACGGCCCCCAGTCTGCCCAGCAGTCGGTGTCAGTCAGCACATCCCACACAGTGTCGACCGACGCATCGACATCGTGCCGGACGAGCAGGCGTCGGCCGTCCGGTGTTCGTTCGAGTGAGACGCTGCTCGCGCCGAGTTCGAGTGCCATTATCAGAAGCAATAGGCCGGAGCCAAGGTATAGGTTAGTTCACTCACAACCAATCGCCAGATGATTGACGCCCGTGATATTCGAAAGGAGTACGGCGGTTTCGTCGCTGTACAGGGCAGTTCGTTTTCGGTCGACCGCGGCGAGGTGTTCGGTATCATCGGGCCGAACGGGGCCGGCAAGACGACGACGCTGAAGATGCTCGCAGGCCTGTTAGAGCCGACGAGCGGCTCGGCCGAGATAGCGGGCCTCGACACCGAGACCGCGGAGATGCGCCAACAACTGGGCTTTCTGCCCGAGGAGTCGCCGCTGTACGAGGAGATGACACCGATCTCCTACCTGCAGTTCTTCGCCGATCTCTACGACGTAAATCCGGACGTGGCCGAAGAACGGATGCACGACACGCTTGACGAACTCGAACTCGAACACCGCGACCGGAAGCTCGGCGACATGTCCAAGGGGATGAAACGGAAGGTCGCCATCGCCCGCTCGCTCATCAACGACCCCGACGTGCTCATCTACGACGAGCCGGCATCGGGACTGGACCCGCTGACGACGAACTACGTCATCGAGTTCACCGAGCAGTTGGCAAAGGAGGGCAAAACCATCGTCTTCTCTGCACACAATCTCTTTCACGTCGAATCTATCTGCGACCGGGTCGTCATCATGAACGAGGGCGAAATCGTCGCCCGCGGCGACCTCGACGAACTTCAGGCCGAGTACGGTCACACGCGATATCACGTCTATACGACTGTCGACGTGCCTGGCGGGGTGCAGGAAAACGGGTCGTACAAGCGGGTGGTCGAGAGCATGGACGCTGTCGAAGCGACGCGCGAACAGGCAGAAGAAAACGGCGGCGCCGTAGTCGACATACGAACGGAGGAGTCCAGCCTTGAGGAGGTGTTCCTCAACGTCGCCGAGGCCGGAACCCGCGGCACGCGGTACGTCGAGGAGGACGCGGAGTAGATGCAACTGGATAAACTCCTGCGCGTCGCGAAGTGGGAGGTGACAAAAAACGCCGGCGGCGTCGACAAGCGGACCATCGTCGTGATGGCGCTGTCCCTCATTGCAATGGGCGCGGTCGCCGCGATAGCCGTCAGTGGCGGTGCTGGTGCGGGAATGGACGACGGCATCTACCGGATCGGCGTCGGCGAGAGCAGCCCGTATTACGGCGTTGCGGCCGATGATCCGACGTTCGATATCCGAGAGCCGGACCCCGCTGCCGTCGAGCGACGACAGCAGGAACTCCTGTATCGGGGGACCCAGCTCCAGAGCGTTCCACGGACGGCCAAAGAGCGGGCGGCGCTGGCCGAACTCCGCGACAGTACGGCGCAGTACAACGACCGAACACTCGCCCGGGACGACAACCAGACCGCCGCGTTTCCCGTTTCTGTGACACTCATCTACGAGCAGCAGTCGGGGAGTAGTCAGTTTGATCCCCGAAGCGGCGGCAACGGTGGCGAGTCGGGCACCGAGTCCTCGGACAGCGATAGGACGGGCACTGGCGGCAGTGGTGACGGTTCAGGTACGAGCGGCACTGGCGGCTCAACGGCAAGTGGCGTCGGTACCGGCGGAACCACCGGGGGCAGCGGGGCGAACCTCGGCGCTATCGGCGCACGACTGACCGGCGACGTGCAGGGCGGCACCCCCTCTGATATCTCGCCGCCGTTCCCCTTCGAGTCGCTCGTGCTTGCCTTCCTCTACATCGTGCCGATGAACTTCGTCATCCAGGCCTACGGCTCGTCGATGCTCTCGGAACGGTTGAACCGCCGCGGTGAACTCCTGCTGGTGACGCCAGCCTCGCGGGGCGACATCATCGGCGGCAAGACGCTCCCGTACCTTGCGGGCGCTGTCGGTGTAGCGGCGCTCATCACCGCGGCGCTACGGTTCGGGAACATCGCGCCGGCGGGGAGTTACGTCGCGGTGCTTGCGGTGGTCCCGCTCGTCGTTCTCTTCCTCTCGGCGACGTTCTGCGGGGCGATGTTCGCCCGCTCGTTCAAGGAACTGACCTTCGTGACGGTGACAATCACGGTGACGCTGACCTCCTACGCGTTCGTGCCGGCTATCTTCACCGACGTGACGCCGATTGCGCTCATCTCGCCGCTGACGCTCGTCGTGCTGGACCTCACCGGCCAGCCGGTCGGGCTCTCGTCGTTTGTCTTCTCGACGGCCCCACCGCTTTTGACCGGGCTGGTCCTGTTCGGTCTGGGGGCTGGTCTCTACCGGGAGGAGGACATGTTCACTCAGCGACCGATTCCGCTGAAGGTACTCGATGCGCTGGCCGGCGGTATCAGCACTCGCCGGAGCGCGCTGAAGATGAGCGTCGTTCTGTTGCCGCTGGTCATCGTCGGCGAACTGGCAGCCATCGCGTTCCTGTTTGTCCTCGATTCGGTGTCGCTGAACGTCTTCGGGACGAACCAGTCGCTCGGCATCGTACTCGTACTCGGCGTCATCGTCGTCATCGAGGAGGTGGCCAAGAGCCTGCACGTCTACGCCGGCTACGAGCACGCCCGCTACGAGCGGACGCTCCGGTCGGCGCTCGGCATCGGTGCACTCTCCGGACTCGGCTTCTTCATCGGGGAGAAAGGGCTGCTTATCGCACGGCTGTCCGACTTAGAGAGCCTACCTATCGGCGAAGCCGCGCTACAGGGCGCAACGCTGCCTGCCGGCCTGCCGCTGTGGGTCGCGGGCCTGTTGTTCCTGCTCCCACTGGCGCTGCACACGGTGACAGCGGCCATCTCGTCGGTCGGCGCGAGCCGCGGGCGACGGGCCTACGTCGCTGCCCTGACTGTGGCTATCGTCGTCCACTTCGCCTACAACTTCACGGTGGTGAGTACCCTTGTCTGAAGACCGCCCGGTCTGGCGCGACCCGCGAATCGTCATCGCTCGGCGGGACATCCGGTCGCTGTCCCGCGAGAAGACCATCGTGCTGGCGTTGCTCATTCAACTATTCGTCGCAGGGTTCTCCTCGTTCCTCGTCGTCGGCCTCACATCGCTGTACGACCCGAGCTCGGTCGCAGCCGGCGAGGTGGAGATGGCCGTCACCGGCGATGCTCGGGAGGAACTTGTGGCCGCGGCCGCTGAACAAGACGGGACCACAGTGACCGCCTTCGAAAACGGGACCGCCGCACAGCGGGCGTTCGACCAGCGCCGGGTAGACGCGATACTGCGTGGTGATTACGTGCCGTCGGCGCGCGGGCCGGGGGAGCGGATAGCGGTCACGGCTAGTGTGCCGGAAGGGAGCATCCGGTCGACGCTCATCGTCGTCGAAGTGCGCCGGGTCCTCAGCGCCCTAGAGCGACAGGAGCGCCTGGAGCGGACGCCGTATCTCAACCAGCCGCCTGTGCCGCTCCCGGACACCGTCAGCGCGAGCCAGTACTTCGGGTTCACCTACACCATCCTGATTCCGTTGCTCCTGTTCCTGCCGCCGTTCATCAGCGGTTCGGTGGCCGTCGACACCGTCACCGAGGAACTCGAACGCGGGACGATGGAACTACTCCGCGTGGCCCCGGTGTCGCTGCTCGACATCATCGACGGGAAAGCCCTCGGAATGGTGTTGCTTGCTCCTGCACAGGCGCTCCTGTGGCTCGCGTTGCTGTCGACGAACGGTATCGCCGTCTCGAACCCGGCAGCGATTCTGCTGTTTATCACCGCCGTCACCGCCGTCGTCGTGACGCTCGGCGTCGTGCTGGGAATCACGCTCCAGAACCGTCGCCCGGCGCAGTTGCTGTTCTCGGTGCTCACACTCGTCCTCTTTGGCGGGGCCGTCGTCCTCCCGGAACACCCGGCAACGACGGTGGCGAAGCTTGCGGTGGATAGTCCGACCTTACTGACCTACGGCCACGTCGGCGGGGCGGTTGTGCTGGCGGTTGCCGGCTACGCCGTGGCCAGGCTGTACGTCGGACGGATTGCGGCAGAGGCACTGTAACCGACGGCGAACCTTTTTCGCCAGCGCGACCGCGAACCCGAGCATGGAGTACACGACACTCGGGTCGACTGGCATGGAGGTCAGCCGGCTCTGTCTGGGCTGTATGAGCTTCGGAACCCCGGAGTGGCGCGACTGGGTACTCGACGAGGCGGAGAGCCGCGAGGTCATCGAGCGGGCCATCGACCTCGGCATCAACTTCTTCGATACGGCCAATATGTATTCGATGGGCGAGTCCGAGCGCGTTCTCGGAACTGTCCTCGACGACTACGACCGCGACGGGCAGGTCGTGGCGACGAAGGGGTACTTCCAGATGGACGAGGACGACCCCAACTCCGGCGGGCTCTCACGGAAGGCCATCGGGCAGGAACTGTCGAACTCGCTGTCCCGGCTCGGGATGGACACCGTCGACCTCTACCAGATTCACCGCTGGGACTACGACACGCCCATCGAGCAGACGCTCCGGGCGCTGGACGACGCGGTCCGGCGGGGACAGGCGCGGCACGTCGGCGCGTCGTCGATGTGGACCCACCAGTTCACGGATGCGCTCCGGACGAGCGAGCGCGAGGGGCTGGAGCGGTTCGAGACGATGCAGAACCACTACAATCTACTGTACCGCGAGGAGGAGCGCGAGATGCTGCCGCTGTGTGAGAAGGAAAACGTCGGCGTCATGCCGTGGAGCCCGCTGGCCCGTGGGTATCTCACCCGGCCGCACGAGCAGGTCGAGGAGACGGTCCGGGGCGAGACGGACGACTACGCTCGTGAACACCCCTACTTCGAGGGTAACGGCCGCGAAATCAACGAACGCGTGCAGGAACTGGCCGACGAGTACGACGCCTCGATGGCACAGATCGCGCTGGCCTGGGTGCTCGATAAGGAGTGGGTCGACGCACCGATTGTCGGGACGAGCAGCCTCGAACACCTCGAAGAGGCAGTCGCGGCGCTGGAGATCGACCTCACGCCGAGTGACGTAGAGTGGCTGGAAGACCCCTACGAGCCAGTTCGGGTGTCAGGTCACGAGTAAGCCGCCGAAACGGTTAACACGCTGTATGATGAATCGCTAGGTTGAGGAAAGGTAACAATGACCAATGCCCGGGGGCCGAGCAACGAGGCGTTCGAGGAGCCGACGGGCGGTGACGCCTGCGTTTGTCCGATACGGAACGCGATCGAACACTACGTGACCGGGATACTGGGACTTGCCGCGACGCTCATCGTCGGTGTGCAAGCGTATCCGTGGCTCCAGTCCACCGCTGGCACCACGTCATATCTCGGCTCGACATGGCTGGTGTTTAGTTTCGCTGCGATATGGCTCGTCTGCTGGATTGCACTGGAACTCGCCTGGGAGTGGCGTGCCGGGCGGATACACCTGCTGTAGCGGACAGTCAGCCGCGAACGTCGGCCGCAACCCGTTGCATTGTCGCAAAATCGTCGTCGGAGTAAGCGATGAGTCGCACGTCTGTCAGAGAGTCAGGCTGGTACTCGTCGATAACAGTGCAGATACTTCTGATACCCGCCTCGAAGTCGAACCCGGCGATGCCACAACCGATGGCCGGAAGGATAACCGATTCGCAGTCCAGTGCGTCAGCCTCCGCCAGTGCGTTTCGGGTTGCGCTCCGGATGCTTTCGGCGGTTGACTGGCCGCCCGGCGGCATCGCGGCGGCGTGGATGACGTACTCGGCGTCGAGGTCGTAGGCGTCGGTCGTGGCGACACCGCCGAGGTCGACTGGGCCTTTCGCGACGGCCTCGTCGTTCAGGCCCGACCCGGCGGCGCGCTTGAGCGCCCCGGCGACGCCGGAGCCCATCCGCAGACTCGTGTTCGCTGCGTTGACCAGTGCGTCCGCCGACTGTGTAGCGATGTCGCCCTGGATTACCTCGAACTCCATGCGCGACGCTGGGAGCGGCACTGACAAAGTTTTAGCGCCGGCGTGATCGATCCCCTGTATTGGTGCCTGTCACCGCGCCCCACGACAGCCAAAAACCCGTCTGGTCCCTACAGAGAGACATGGACCTGCTGACGATGACGTGGCGGGACGTGGGGTTCATGCACTGGCCGGTCGAGCCCGACAGCGTCCAGACGACACTGCCGGATAAGCTCGATGTCGACACGTACGACGGGCAGGCATGGCTCAGCGTGGTCCCGTTCCAGATGGCAGACATCAGACCGCGAGGCAGTCCGATTGGGCGATCTTTCGGCGAGCTGAATCTCCGGACCTACGTGGTCGCCGACGGGACGCCGGGGGTGTACTTCTACAACCTCGACGCCGACGACCGCCTCAGCGTCACGCTGGCACGGCAGCTGTTCCAGTTGTCCTACTACCGGGCGTCGATGCAGGTCCGGACCGACGGCGACAGCGTCGAGTTCCGGAGCCGTCGGACCAGTTCGCGCGCGCCGCCGGCGGATTTCCACGCCACATACGAGCCGACCGAACCGCCGGCGACGCCCGAACCAGGCTCGGTGGAGTCGTTCCTGGTGGAGCGGTACCGCTTTTATGCCGCGAGTGACGACGGGACAGTGTATTACGCCGATATCGACCACGAGCCGTGGCCACTCCAAAGAGGACAGGCAGATATTCGGACGAACGGCCTGTTCGCCGCGTCGGGCTTTGAGAGGCCCGACGGCGACCCGCTCGTCCACTACTGCGCCGAAATTCCAGTGACTGCGGGTCGGCTCCACCGGCTCGACAGGGCTGCCCAGTACACTGATTAGCGTGTCGGCCCCAATGGGTATGTGGTCGCCCTCCGTCCGCTACAGGTCACGCTTGATGACGTCTGCTTCTGTCACTGGCCGGTCTCCGAGGCAGCGGTACGAGCGGCGGTCCCCGACTGGCTCACCGTCGAGACAGCCGACGGCGACGCCTGGGTGTCAGCCGTCGCGGCGACCGTTACCCGCGTCGAAACGTTCGGCATCGAGGTCGCCGGACCGTCGGAGTTGCTCACGGTTCGAACTTACGTTCGCGGCCCGACCGGCCAGCGCGGGGTCTGTGTGCTCGGGCTATTCGGTGACGACAGACGGACAGCGACAGCGGTTTCGGAACTATTTCGCATTACCGTTGGTGATGCCGTCCCGCGGACGCTCTCAACGGCTGACCGTCGCCGGGTTCTTGACGCCGGAGACAGGCGGCTGTTCGAATGCCGGTACACAGTCGGTGGTGACCCAGTGGCGATCCCGCCGGACTCGCTGGCCTCCTTCCTCGTCGACCGGCAGCGATATTTTACGACCGGGCGCTTCGGGACACACCTCGTTGGCAGCGTCGGTCACGACCCGTGGCGACTCGACCGCGTTGACGCCACTGTGATTGGATCTGTCCTCTCACTGGTTGGTGTATCGTCCCCTAACTCGGACCCGCTAGTCCATCACAGCCCGGCGCTTCGAGTGTCGATTGCCCTCCCGGTACCGCCATAGCCGGAATCTGCGGGCAACCTGACTCCCTTGAAATATAAGTACGGACAGGCCGTTGGGGGGACAAGGACCCTGCCGCCTATATGACAGCTGAAACTAATATACGAACGCTTGTTGTTGATGACAGCGATTTTTTCGCGGAGATGACCGCCGATACGCTCACGCAACAACACGACATCGAGTCCGTTGCTGCAAACAGCGCCATGGAAGCGCTGGAACGACTTGACGGGGGCGGGTTTGACTGCGTCGTCAGTGACTACGAAATGCCCGAAATGGACGGGCTGGAGCTGCTCGAAGCAATCAGAGAAACGAACCCGTCTATCCCGTTCATTTTGCTGACCGGGCGTGGAGACGAAGAGACGGCGAGCGCGGCTATCGCGGCGGGCGTCGCCGACTACCTGTTGAAACTGGAAGTCGTCGAAGACAAGCAGTACGGTCGGCTAGCGAACCGAATCGAGAACGTTGTTTCACAGGAGCGGACCCGCAAGAAGTTCGAATCGCTTGTGTCGGACTCGCCGGACGGTATCGTCCACCTGACGACTGACGGGACCATCCTCTCAGCGAACCCTTCGATGGCACGCAGACTGGGTGGCGACCCCGACACGCTCGTCGGCAAGCAACTGAGCGACGTGATGGACAGCGAGGCGGCCACCCAGCGTCTCGAAGCCGGGAAAAGCACAGTCAAAAACGGGACTGCGACGCGCTCAGAGGACGCCGTCGGGGGACGACATTACCACAACCAGTACATCCCTGTCGACAGCCACCGCAAGGCGGATACCTTCCAGTTGGTTTCACGCGATATCACGGAACGCGTCGAACGCCAGCGCGAGCTGGAACGCCAGAACGAGCGACTCGAAGAGTTCGCCAGCGTCGTCAGCCACGACCTGCGGAACCCGCTGAACGTTGCTCAGGGCGCGGTCGACCTGCTTGAGGAGCCCGCCGATAGCGAGGAAGCCGAACTGGTCGCGAAGATCGACCGGTCGCTGGACCGGATGGGCTGTATCATCGAGGACGTGCTCACGCTGGCGCGGCAAGGCCAGACGGTCAGTGACCCACAGGAAACAGAGCTGTCGACGCTTGCGTCGACCGCGTGGACATGGATCGAGGCTGAGCAGGCATCCATGTCGGTCGAGGCGAGCACGGAACTCAACGCCGACAGCGGGCGTGTACAGGACCTACTGGCGAATCTGTTCCGAAACGCCATCGAGCACAACGACGGCGACGTGGAAATCGAAGTCGGACTACTGGAGTCCGACGACGGGTTCTACATCGCAGACAACGGCGAAGGTGTCGAGGGCGACGCTGAGGACGTGTTCGAGATGGGCTACTCGTCGACGACGGACGGCACCGGGTTCGGCCTGGCTATCGTCGAACAGGTCGCTGAAGCCCACGGCTGGGAAGTGTCTCTGGCCGAGAGTGACAGCGGCGGGGCGCGGTTTGAAGTGGCAGGCGTCGAACTGCACGACTGAGACGGACTTTTCACTGCTGGGACCCGAGCAGTGGTAATGACAGTTGCGGGGGCTATCATCGACCTGGATGGAACGGTGTACCACGGAGACACGCTGTTGCCGGGCGCGGCGTCGGCAGTCGATACGTTCAGGCAGCATGGCCTGGGAATCTGCTTTTTTTCGAACAACCCTATCCACGACGGGAGCGAGTATGTCGAGCGGTTGCAGGGACTGGGCGTCGACGCCCGCGAGGGCGAGGCCTGTTCCTCCGGCGTCGTCACCCGCGAGTATCTCAACGGGTCTCACGCGGGTGACGACGTGTTCGTCATCGGGAGTGAGCCGCTCCACAGCATGGTCACGGAGACAGAGGCACGGCTGGCCGAGGACCCTGCCGAGACAGACGTGTTACTGGCCTCTTGGACGGACAGTTTCCACTACCGGGACATGGTCGACGCGCTCCGGGCCGTCGACGACGACACCGTCTTCCTCGGAACCGACCCGGACCGGACGTTCCCCGGTGAAGACGGTGACCCGGCTCCGGGCTCCGGGGCGATAATCAACGCCGTCGCTGGCGTCATCGAACGCGACCCGGACCGGATACTCGGGAAGCCTTCAGAGATTGCCGTCCAGGCGGCACTGGAGCGATTGGACTGTGCGCCAGCGGACTGTCTGGTCGTCGGGGACCGACTGGAGACGGACATCGCAATGGGCGAGCGCAACGAGATGACGACCGTTCTCGTCCGGACCGGCGTGTCCAACGACCGGTCGCTGGAACGGAGTGCTGTGACACCCGACTATGTCATCGACTCGCTGGCGGATATTGAGGGCGTTCTGGCGTCGCTCGACGTATGACACGGAATTGGTAATTCACCTGCGAATTTATTTTGACTGCGATCGTAACCTTCAGTGGTGTTTCCAATGGGCAAAGACATCCTCATGATCGCCGGCGATTTCGGCGAAGACTACGAAATAATGGTGCCGTTTCAGGCGCTACAGATGGTCGGCCACGAGGTCGACGCAGTGTGTCCCGACAAAGCGGCCGAAGAGACGATTAAAACAGCGATACACGACTTTCGCGGCGATCAGACCTACATGGAGTCCCGCGGCCACGACTTCGTCCTCAACGCGACGATGGCCGATGTGAATCCCAGCGACTACGACGCGCTCGTCGTCCCCGGCGGTCGCGCCCCCGAGTATCTCCGGACCTACGACGCGGTGCTGGACGCCGTACGGCACTTCTTCGAGGAGGACAAGCCCGTCGCGGCGCTGTGTCACGGGCCACAGATTCTCGCCGCCGCCGGCGTGCTGGACGGGTACAAGATGACGTCCTATCCGGCCTGTCGCGCAGAGTGTGAGGCCGCCGGGTGTTCGTGGGTCGACGAAGTGGTCACCGACGGCAACCTCGTCACCGGGCAGGCCTGGCCCGACCATCCCGAGTGGCTCGCGCAGTTCATGGCCCTGCTCGGGGACGACGTGTCCCACGGCGAGCCAATCCCCGCCGACGACTGAGACAGCACAGGAGTAGACGGATTCATAACAAACAAATAACGTGGCCGTTTTCCTCCGTTGAGGCGGGTGGGTACTGGCATAGTGCACCATTACGTTCGCCCGCCTCGTTTTCCACAGGTGTAACATATAACAGATTCTAGTAACGAACTGCGCTCACTAAGAAGGGGCCGAGTGCGTGTCACAGTGGCACCAGATTTGTTATGCTGGGGAGAGAACAGCCGCGTGCAATGCCCTCCGACACACATTCCACTGATGACCGCGGGTGCCCGAAGTGCGGCCACACCGGCACTGACGTGGGTAGCATCTCGACCACCGGCGGCGGCCTCTCGAAGATGTTCGACATCCAGACGAACCAGTTCCAAGTCGTCACGTGTACGAACTGCGGCTACTCTGAACTATACCGTGACACCGGATCCGCTGGCAGTGACCTGGCGGATATCTTCCTCGGGTGACGATGGCCGCCGTAAGCGGACTGTTCGTCGTGGTCGTGTTACTCGCGCTGATTGCACCGCTGGCCCTGTACGCGCTGGTCAGAAGCGAACACGACCAGCGGGTCGAGACGGACCGGGAGACTGCCGAACGGCTTGCCCGCCGCGATACGAACGACGAGGGTCGAACCCGGTGAGTGGCCCGGGGCCGTCTCGCCGACCGCAAGCGGGAGTCGTTCACACAGTGAGACGGCACCACGATGGTCAGAACGGCGCAGGATTCGAATAAACTCAAAACAATGGGAAAGTGTACCGATGTCGAACCTTTTATCATAACACTCGCACAACGTCCGACCATGGTTGACAAAGAAGACCTCCGGTCACAGTTCGTTGATGCGTTCGAGGAAGCAGACTACCCGATTTCCAGTCCGATGGACCTCGTTCCGGCACTTCCGGGCGGTCCGTCGACGAAGTTCGAGTCCGGTGACTTCTCGATGACAGCGATGGAACTGAACACGAAACTCAACGGGGAATTCCCGTACGAGAGTGTCGACGACTTCGTCGACGACGTCATGGCCTCGCTCGAAGATCAGGACCTCATCTAAGCAGCCCACACTGACTCCGACCGCGGTACCGGTTTCGCGCCACAACTCACAGGATTGCCGAGAGCGAGTCGGTCGCCGTCTCCGCGTACCCTTGAGGTTTATCAGGGCAACGTCCCTATTCAGGGTATGGTCGGCTTGTCGGGGATCGAGACGCTCGTTCGGACGTTCGGACCGTTTCTCATCCCCGCGACGCTGTTCGTTCTGGGTGCCATCGGCTATCTATTCCTGTGGCTCCTGACCCGGAACCGGCGAGAAACGTACGCCGCCGACGAGTGACAGCAGGCGGCCGGACGTGGATAGTGCGCCCGATTGTTGGAACCGCCAATCTTTTGCGTTAGATTCGTCTAATTTGGTGTATGCTGAGTGCCAAGATGGAGGATTATCTGAAGGCCATCTATCGCCTCGAGCGGGACGGCGACCCGCCGATTGCTCCGTCTACTATCGCCGAGATGCTGGACGTGACCGCCCCGACCGTCACCAGTATGGTGGAAAAACTGGCCGACCGCGGGCTGATCGAACGCGAGAAGTACAAGGGTGTCCAGACAACCCCGGAAGGTGAGACGGTCGCCCTGGAGATCATCCGCCATCACCGCCTGCTCGAGACGTTTCTCACCGAGCAGTTGGGGTACGACTGGGCCGAGGTTCACGAGGAAGCGGAGGTGCTCGAACACCACATCAGCGAGGAGTTCGAACGCCGAGTTGCGGCGGTCCTCGACGAACCGAAGTTCGACCCCCACGGGGACCCGATTCCCAGCGACTCGCTCGACCCCCTCGAAGACGAGTCCGCGACGGCGCTGTCAGAGCACAGCGAAGGCGGGCGACTCGAAGTCGCACGTGTCCGGGACCGCGACCCCGACGAACTCACGTATCTCTCCGACGCCGGCATCACGCCGGGGACCGTGTTGACAGTCGAGGAAGTCGCGCCCATCGGGATGGTGACGGTCCAGCTAGAGAGCGGGTCGTCAGTGTCGCTTCCGGACCATATCGCCGATGCGATTCAGGTCCGCGCACCGGAGACGCAGGGCGAGGACGGAGTGAGCCAGGCGTGAGCGACGCGACGTGGCTGACAGTGGTCGCGATAGCAGCCGGTGCGCAGCTAGCGGTCCTCCCCGGCGAGAAAGTCCAGTTCATCATCGCCGGCCTGTCGACGCGGTTCAATCCGTTCCTCGTCGTCAGCGCCGCGGGCACCGCCTTCGCCGGCTGGACGGCACTGGAAATCTGGTTCGGCTCCGCAATCACGGCGGTACTACCCGGTATCGTTCTCGAAAGCCTCACCGCGGGGATGTTCCTGCTGTTTGCGATACTGCTGCTCCGCAGTGCCCCGGCAGCCGACGCAGAGCAACAGGAACCCGCGTCCGGTTTCACCACTGACGGCGGACAGCTAGACGTTCGCGTTCCCGTCGTCGACTGGCAAGTGCCCAACAAGCTCGGCGGCTTCCTGCCCATCTTCGCGATGATGGCCTTCGGCGAGTTCGGGGACAAGACCCAGCTCATCACCATCACGCTTGCCGCCCAGTACAGCGCCCACGCCAGCGCTATCTGGACCGGAGAGATGCTCGCCATCATTCCAGTGAGCCTCGTCAACGCGCTGTTTTTCCACCGTTTCACCCACCGTTTCGACCTGCGGAAAGCACACTTCCTCGGCGCAGGGCTGTTCCTGTTTTTCGCCGCGGACTTCGCCCTGAGCGTGACGATGGGGTTCTCGCTGTGGGAAACGATAGTCTCGGCCATCGCGGCGCAGGTGGGCGTCTGAGAAGCGCCGCGTCATTTCGGATGCGGCCCTGCTGGTGAGTGGTCTCAGTCCTGACTGATGCTGTCGAGATCCCGATTTTTATCCGGAGCGCCCCTCTGTCGGGCTTTCCCGGCAAGGACTGAGAGGACGTAGATCCCCACTGCGACGAGAACAATGACGCCGCCGGCTGTCGCACCGACGTAGTACGAGATACCGATGCCGAGCAGGACGGCGAGTTCGGCCAGCACAATCGAGACCAGCAGCGATTCCGAGAAGCTCCGGGACACCTGCGTCGCGCCGGCGACCGGGACGACGAGCATGGCCGCGACGAGGATGACGCCCATGATCTGCATCGCACCGACGACGACGAGCGCCGTCAGCATCACCATAATCCGGTTGTACCAGGCGACCGGCAGTCCGGAGACGGCGGCAGCGGTTTCGTCAAACGTGACGTACAGTAATTGGTTTCTGGTGATCCCGACCGTTGCGACGATGACGCTGAACAGCCCGAGCATGATGACCGCGTTCTCGGCAGACACCGTCGAGAGGTTACCGAAGAGGTACTGATTGATGCCCACGGCCAGCCCGCCGGCGTTGAGGCTGATGAGGACCGTGCCAAGCGCGAACCCCGTCGAGAGGACAATCGCCATCGACACGTCGTTGTAGGCGTCGGTCGCCTCGGAGATGAGTTCGATGAGCAGCGCCGCGATAACGGCCACGACGACAGCGGTGAGATACGGCGAAACGCTCAGTTCAAGGACAGCGTTGAGGAACAGCCCGACTGCGACGCCGGCGAAGGCTGTGTGTGCGAGTGCGTCCCCGATGAGGGCGAGCTGGCGGTGGACGAGAAAAGTCCCGATCAACGGCGCGATGACGCCGACACACAGCCCGACCAGTATCGCCCGGTACATGAACGTGTACTCGGGGTTGATTAGCTCCAATCCGGTCAGGTGGTAGAGCAGTGCCAGAAGCCAGTACCACGCTTCGAGGACCGGAAGGAACGCCTCGTAGACGCCGCCGGCCGCAAACGCGAGCGTCATCGGTTGCCTCCGGTCAGCGACTGCGCACCCGTTCCGAACGCTCTGGCCAGCGCCGCACTGTCGGTAAATTCCGCCGATGGCCCGTCGAAGTAGACCTCCCGGTTCAGACAGATGACGCGCTCCGCGTGGTCGATGACGGCCTGCAGGTCGTGTTCGATAAGCAGGACGGTGATGCCGTCGGCGTGGAGCGATTCGAGCAGTCCGTAGAAGGCGTCGACCGATTCGGTGTCCACGCCGACGGTCGGTTCGTCCAGCACGAGCAGGTCAGCCTCACCCGCGAGCGCCCGGGCGATGAACGCACGCTGGCGCTGCCCGCCTGAGAGCTGGGTGATTCGCCGGTCGGCAAAGGCCGACATCCCGACTGTATCGATGGCCCTGTCGACGATACGCCAGTCGGCCGCGGAGAGACGACCGAACCCGACGTGTGGGAACCGGCCCATCTTCACCACTTCGCGGACCGTGATTGGCATCTCCCGGCTCGCCCCGGCGCGCTGTGCGACGTAGCCGACTTTGGCTCCGTCGTCAAACGCCGTCGCGTCGACGCCGAACAGCTTTGCAGTCCCGCTATCAGGCTCCAGTAGGCCGAGCAGCAACTGCATGAGCGTCGACTTGCCGGACCCGTTGGGGCCGACAACGGCGACGTACTCTCCGGCGTCGATGCTGACAGTGATGTCTTCAACGACAGGCGTGGACGTGTACCCGAACGACACGTCTGTGAGTTCGACGACTGCTGGCCTGCTCTCGTTTGATTCGGTCGTTGCTTCGTCGGTATCGTTTCGGTGGTGTGAGCGCATGGCCATCTTTACTCGAAGTTCCGCCACTTCTCGCTCCAGCCGTCGGGACCCGCGTCTTCAGGTGCCGTGTTGCCCAGAACGACCTCGAACGTCGGCATATTTATCTGGTAGGCGATTTCCTCGTATCCCCAGCCGTTTTCGACCCACTCCTCACGGACGCCAGCATATGGCGTCACCGGGTAGTAGGCTTCGACCGGTGTTTCGGCGAGTAGCTGCTTCGCTGGTTTGCGCGTCTCGAAGACACCGGCCCCGATGTACCGGATATCGTTGTCCTCGATGACCGCTTTCGCCTCAGTGATGTCAGAGGGCTTTACGTCACCGCTGGCAGCGAGGTTTACCACAAGCGGGCGCATCTCGACGCCGTAGCGCGTCCCGATGTACTGGAATGCGTTGTGCGCCGCGAGCTGGACCACGTTTCTGTCGGCCCGGTCGAAAATATCGGCGTAGTCCGCGTCGATGCGGTCGAGGACCTCAGAGTTGTACGTCTCGGCGTTGTCTCGGAGCGTGTCTTCGGCGTCCGGGGCGAGCGCGACCAGCCCCTCCGTGATGTTGTCGACCGACTGTTTCGCGCGCTGGGGGTCAAGCCAGAAATGCGGGTCGCTGGCTCTGTCCTGTCCGACGCCCTCTTCGTCGCGGTCGAGGCTCGCTGCGAGTGATTCGAGTTCGATACCCTCGCGGACGTTGATGAGTTCGGTATCGACGTTGTCGTCTTTGAGCGTTTGAATCGCGCGGTCGGCCCAGGGCTGGAAGTCCGGGCCGACGTGGATGAACGCGTCCGCGTCGATGATATCTCGCGTGATCCCGGCGTCCGGTTCCCAGCCGTGGCCGTGCAGTCCGGTCGGGATGAGGTTCTTGACCGTTATCGGCGTCCCGCGTGCGATATTGCGGGCGAAGTCGTAGAAGCTAAAGAACGACGCGACCGCAACGGGCCCGTCCGCACCGTCCGTCCCGCCGCTATCAGTCGATGCCGCTTCCCTCCCGCCGCCGGTCAGACAGCCGGCAAAGCCGGTCGCGAGGGCTCCCGCTCCGGCACCGAGTGCCTGCCTGCGGGTGACGCTATACGGCCGGTCGTCGCAGGGTTGGTTAGTTTCCATGTGTGGCTTGCTATCGAAGAAGAATATAATAGTTTCTATCTAACTACAATATTAGACTAGTCTAATCCGCTGAACTGTTCATGCCTGGGGTCCGCTCTGTGGCACAGACGCGGGTGGACGCAACACATAAACCGGCGCTGGAAGTTGGTCCGATATGCCCGGACTCGACGACACGGACCACGAGATCCTCCGACTGCTGCTCGAAGATGCCAGACGGCCCTACAGCGACATTGCCGAGCGAGTAGATCTCTCGGCCCCTGCAGTTTCCGACCGCGTCGACAGACTCGTCGAAATGGGCCTGATAGAGGGGTTTACCGTCGACATCGACCGTTCACTGCTACAGGCCGGCGTGCCGGTTCTGCTCGAAGTCACTGCGAAGCCGGGTCGGGCCGCCGACATCGCTACAGCGGCCAGCGACGCAGACGCCGTCGAGCGGGTCTATCGAACCGCCGGTGGCCGGGTAGTACTGGTAGCGAACGTCTCTCAGGCCGACGCGAGCGAACTCCTCGCCGAACATGTCGACCTCGGAGACGTGGAGCGCTACGAGGTCCGGATGATTGCGGACACCGAATGGACCGTCGGGCTAGGTGCGGCGGAGTTCGCGCCCGACTGCGCGGAGTGTGGCAACTCCGTCGACGAGGAGGGCGAACAGCGCACGCTCGACGGGGAGCGGTACTACTTCTGCTGTGGCTCCTGTGCCGAGCGGTTCGTCGACCAGTACGAATCGCTCAAAGAAGGAGCCTGAGCGCAATGCGAAGTTCAGAATAGTATCTTATCGGCTATTCGAGTTTGGTTCGAAAATATCAGCCGGGCCTGACCTTCGAATCAAAGGGACAAACCGCATGAATACGGGGGGCGTACAGTAAGACAAGATGAGCAACCGGACCACTCGGCTCGAACTAACGGGAATGAGCTGTGCCAACTGCGCGGGCACCATCGAAGAGTCGGTGGGCGAACTGGACGGGATTACATCCGTCGACGCAAACTACGCCACCGACGAGGGGAGCGTCGAGTACGACCCCGATGTGGTATCGCTAGCTGACATCGTCACGGCCGTACAGGACGCTGGCTACGGCGTGGCGACGGAGACAGTGACTATCGGCATCACCGATATGTCGTGTGCGAACTGCGCGGAGACCAACGAGGAGGCGCTGGAGGGGACCGCGGGCGTCATCGAAGCCAGCGTGAACTACGCTACCGATGAGGGCCAGGTCACCTACAACCCGGCCGACGTGTCGCGGTCGGACCTCTACGACGCTATCGAGTCCGCCGGCTACACGCCCGTAAGAGAGGGCAGTGGGGGTGCAAACGCCGACGACAGCGATGGCGGTGAGCAATCCGGCGCTGATCGCCGCGCCGCCGCGCGCAACGAGGAGACGCGTAGACAACTTCGGCTCACGCTGTTCGGAGCGGTTCTCTCGGCCCCGCTCTTGCTGTTCATGGCGGACCATCTGTTCTCGCTCGGACTCGTCCGCGAGACGGTTCTGGGAGTACCACAGGGCTGGGTCGCCTTCGCGCTGGCGACGCCGGTGCAGATACTGCTTGGCAAGCACTTCTACGAGAACTCCTACAAGGCGCTTGTCAACAACGGCCGGGCGAACATGGATGTCCTCATCGCGCTGGGGTCCTCGACGGCGTACATCTACTCAGTGGCCGCGCTGGCCGGGCTGATAGCGAGCACGGGGCTGTACTTCGATACGGCCGCGCTGATTCTCGTCTTCATCACGCTCGGGAACTACCTCGAAGCCCGGTCGAAAAGTCAGGCCGGGGCCGCCATCCAGCAACTGCTCGAGATGGAGGCCGACACGGCGACCGTCGTCCACGAGGACGGCAGCGAGGCGGAGATTCCCATCGACGAGGTGGGGGTCGGCGACCGACTGAAAGTCCGACCTGGCGAGAAGGTTCCGACGGACGGCGTCGTCGTCGACGGCGACTCGGCGGTCGACGAGTCGATGGTGACCGGCGAGTCCGTCCCGGTCGAGAAAGGCGAGGGCGACGAGGTCATCGGCTCGACGGTGAACCAGAACGGCGTCCTCGAAATCGAGGCGACGAAGGTCGGCTCGGAGACGGCCATCCAGCAGATAGCCGAGCGGGTCCGGCAGGCCCAGTCCCGCCAGCCAGACATCCAGAACGTCGCCGACCGCATCTCGGCGTACTTCGTCCCGGCGGTCATCGCCAACGCCGTCCTCTGGGCGGTGCTGTGGGTGGTCGCGCCGGAGACGCTGGCCGCCGTCGTCGACGCGCTCCCGCTGTGGGGGCTGGCCGCGGGCGGTCCGGCCGGCGTCGGCGTGAGCGAGTTCGCCGTCGTCGTGTTCGCGTCTGCCGTCCTGATCGCCTGTCCCTGTGCGCTGGGGCTCGCGACCCCCGCCGCGACGATGGTCGGGACAGCTATCGGCGCGCGTAACGGCGTCCTGTTCAAGGG
>NZ_LIUF01000014.1 GCF_001280425.1 Haloarcula rubripromontorii
GCTGCGGACAAAGGATACGACTGGATGGATTTACGCGACAAACTCCGCGAAGAGGGCGTGAGACCGCTGATCAAACATCGTGAGTTCCGACCCATCGATCACGCGCACAACGCGCGGATCGATGGGCCTCGATACCGCCAACGAGCGATGTGTGAGACCGTCTTCTCCACGATCAAGCGCACGCTCGGCGACGCCGTGCGTGCGCGAACTTGGTACGGTGAATTTCGTGAACTCGTCCTGATGTGTGCGGTTCACAACATCAAGCAATCTCTAAAACAGTGAAATCGAACCACGTCTGGCGATTCACCACGGCCATATATTCATAAGGTTGTCAAGATATCTCAGCGGTACGTATCCCGGGGACATGACGAGGATCGGGTCCGTTCGGAGATGGAACAGTGTCTGTGCCACACAGTAGGCGGCCTCTCCCCTGCGGAGCGCGCTCTACTTTTTTTACCATGGGGTTACATTCTTGATACGTAACTGGATGATCAGACGCGAGCTATGACAATCGATCAATTAGAGGCGTACGGACTTGAGCGGATGGACGACGAGGAGATCCAGGAGTTTCTCGCCACACACTCAACCGGCGTCCTCGGGCTTCCGACAACAGATGTTCCGTATCTGCTGCCGCTATCGTACGGCTTCGACGATGGGGCGTGTCTCTACTTCACGTATCTGCTGGGCGAGTCGAGTCAGAAAGCGGAACTAACTGAGCGGGCCGGCCGCGGCCGGTTTCTCGTTTACGAGATCGACACCGCGTTTGAGTGGCAGAGCGTGATGCTTGCCGGGGATATCAACAGTGTCCCAGAAGACGAGTGGGGGGAGATTACGGCGATGACACAAAACGCCTGGCGACCCAATACGCTCCAGACGGCCACCACGTCCGGCGGCGTCGCGCTTTACGAATTCGAGATAACGGACCTCGCCGGAATCAAGCAGACCGGATTGGCGCCCGACTTTCGGGAGAACATCGAGCCGTGACTGTCGGTTGCTCGTGGTACCCGGACGACAGTACTGAAATGACGATGATCCTGCCCCAGTAGAAACTGGCAGATTCCGCTGTGGACGGCCGCTACGTGTAATGTGGAGTTACTAACTGAGGACTGTCAGTAGATTGAAATAGGATGGGCACCCTTCGTCTAGTATGTACGACACGATTGTGGTTGCCATCGACGGCAGTGCTGATGCGAACCGCGCGACGACCCACGCAATTGAACAGGCCGAGCAGCACGGTGCAAAGCTTCACGCCGTTTTCGTCGTCGACACGGATCGGCACTCCGAACCGGCCCTGAGCAGTATGGAACTTGAGACGATCGAGATCGAGGAGTGGGGGAACGATGAGCTGGCAGAAGTCGCCGAAAGAGGCGACGCAGTTGACGTCGAGGTGACCACTCGATGCTGCCACGGGAAACCGTACGTGGAGATTATCAGCTACGCAGACGAAGTCGACGCCGATCTGATCGTGCTCGGCTACCACGGCCATTCTCACAGCAAAGGCAACCAGATCGGCAGTGTGACAGACCGGGTTGTCCAGAACGCGGGGCGGCCGGTGCTGGTGGCTACCTGAGAAGGCGACAGACCCGTTCGAACAGGGATTCGTCGGCGGAGGTGTGTCTGAGTCCATCCGTATAAGATTCAGCCGAACACCGCCGGCGACCGAAACCGATTCCAGTGCTACTGCTCGAAACAGACTATTGAGAGATGCTCCAACCGACGGCTGACTGGATCGGTCCCGGTCAATCTGCAGTGTTAATCGCCGTACTGGGCCTCGCTACACTCGGAACGCTGGCGCTGTTTGTCGTCGCAGCAGTCAGTACACGCCGACGCCGGTCACGGCCGTACGTGCTGTTGACCGTCGCTATCGGGTTACTGGTCGTCCGGTCCGTGGTCGGCATCGGGACCGTTCTCGGTGTCGTCCCAATGGTCGTACACCACCTCACTGAGCACGGGTTCGACTTCCTGATCGCGCTGCTGGTACTGAGTGCGATCTATTCAGTCGCGCCGCCGAGCGTCCCCGACTGACCGGCGTTTCGACGGTCGCACCATGAACCATTTGGTGTCGTTCAGTGTACTACCTCGTATGTCCAAACATACGACAGGGTTCACACGGCGATGCTTCTTAGCCGGGGCTGGGACTGTGGCAGTCGTCTCGCTTTCGGGGTGTCTGGGAACCAGTGAGGAGATGGACCCGGTCAGCATCGAAAGCGGCCAGAACTGTGACCAGTGTGGAATGGTTATCGACCAGCACCCGGGACCAACTGGCCAAACGTACTATCAGAACAATTCGCCCGAGGGCCACGACCCGCCGGCACGGTTCTGCAGTACGACCTGCACGTATCGCCACCGGTTCGCCAAAGAACAGTCGGGGTGGACGCCCGCGGAAACGTTCCTCACCGACTACAGTACAGTTGACTACGAGACCCGGACCGACGGGGGAAAGACAATCATCTCCCGACATCCGGGGCGAGAAGCCTTCGCTTCGACGGAAAGCCTCACCGTCGTCGCGAACTCCGAGGTAGAGGGTGCGATGGGGACCGCTATCGTTCCGTTTAGCAACAGCGGGGACGCCGCGTCGTTTGCCGAAGAGTACGGCGGTCAGACACTTCCCGCGGATGAGATATCGCGGGAACTGGTCGGCGGGATGTAGGCGAGTTCCCACGCGGTGAGAACGTTCGATACCCTGTTGTCTCGGTGGGTGGAACGCTGTCTTGAAAACAATGTCCACGGTTACTGAGCAAGTGCGCTCCCACGTCGAGTCTAAACCGGGAGTTCATTTTAACGCGCTTGCAGCAGACCTCGATATCGCGACCGGACAGGCACAGTATCACCTGCGGAAACTGCGCCGTGCCGGCGATATCGTCGCCGAAGAGATTCAGGGTAAAACACACTATTACAGCCGGGAGTACGACCCCTGGGAGCGGCGTGTACTCGCCTTTGCCCGGCGGGAGACTGCGCGGACGATTCTCTTGCATCTTCTGGAAGCGGAGTCCCTGTCAGCAGACGAACTGACCGACCGGCTGGGCGTCGCCCGGAGTACGGTCTCCTGGCACGTTTCGGCACTGGCCGACGCAGAGATACTCGAGAAGTCGTACGGTGACCGGGGTCGTGTCGTCGTGACCCTGACTGACCCGGACGAGACACAGCGGCTGCTTTCGGCGGTTCGCCCGTCGCTTACGGACCGTCTTATCGACCGGTTCACGCGGCTGGTCGACGAAGGGCTCGCGGCCGCGACAGACGACGGCTGAACTCAGGCCGCATCCGTCGCAAGCATCGCCCCCACAAACGTGAGTCCCCACCAGAACAGCAACGAGAGGGCGGCGACCCACGTCGGGACGAACGCCGACCGGCCCGGAACAGCCACGTACAGGACCTGGTCGAACACGAGTCCGCGGTAGGCTCCCGCCGGGGTCATGGCGAGCGCCCCGCCAAGGGTGCCCGTTGTGACACCGGCGTCAAGCGCTGCGAACACCGCCAGATCGCTTCCGACAGTGAGGACAAGCAGCCCGGCGAGTGCGAGCACGAGCGCTCGGCCCCGGCTGCCGGCGAGCGCTGACAGCAGGAACGCGATAGTCAGCGAGGAGAGCGCATACAGGACAGTCAGCGCGATAAATCGGATAAACAGGACCGGTGAGTCGACACCGCGATGACTCGCAAACACCGTCGTTTCCGGTCCTGCTGTCGTCGCCACGTTGATGCCCAGCGCCAGCAACGGGACGACGACAATAGTGAGCAACAGCAGGGCGCGGCCCGCGTACACTCCGCCGACGTACGACCACGTCGATAGCGGGTAGGTGTCGAGGATATCGAGTTCGCCACGGACGGCGGGGTCAGCGATCGCACGATAGCCGACAGCAAAGGCAAGCGTCGGCACGAGGACTTCGACGGCGACGAGGGTATCAACGACGGTTGGAACGTAGCCGCCGGCTGGGCCACCGCCGGCATGGGCGAGGCCGAACAGGACACTCCCCGTGACCACACCGAGCGCGATATAGGTGCGTGTCCTGACTGCGCTCCGGACTTCTCGGACGAAGACCGTCCAGAAGCGGTTGCCCGCTGTCATGGCTCCTCTCCCCCCGGTGCAGCGACAGTGGCTCTGTCCTGTTCTAGAAGCGCTGTAAACGTCTCGTGGAGCGGCCCGCCGGTCTGTTCCCGCAGGGATGCAACCGACCCGGTTCGGACAAGGCGACCGGATTCGAGCACAACCAGTCGGTCAGCCGTTTGCTCGACGAGTGGCAGTTCGTGCGAGCACAGAACCACGGCACGGCCGGCGTCGGCAATCGATTCGACGATGTCGAATATCAGTCGGCTCATCGCCGGGTCGAGCCCGCTTGCTGGTTCGTCGAGCATCACAATCGGCGGGTCACCGGCCAGTGCCTGTGCGATTCCCAGAAGGCGCGTCATTCCCCCGGAGAGTCCTGAGACGGGACGGCTGGCCACTTCTTCGAGGCCGACACGCTCAAGCAGCCGGTCCGGGTCGTCGTCGACGAGGTCCGCGTAGAATCCGGCCGTCTCCCGGACGCTGAACCCCGGTCGGAAGGTCGGTCGCTGTGGCAGGTAGCCCAGTTGCCGTTCGGCATCGGGGCCGCTGTACGAGATAGTCCCGCTGGTGGGTCGCTCGACGCCCAGAAGCATGCGCAGGAGCGTCGTTTTCCCGGACCCGTTCGGACCGATGAATCCGGTGACGGCGTTCGACGGGATGTCGAGCGATACTTCTGAAACGGCCGTCACGTCACCGTACGATTTCGTGACTTCCGCCGCCGTGAGATACGTCTCGCCAGTCATACTGGGACCTCCGTGGCTGTCTCGTTTCGAAGACGCCTGACGGTCTCGGGATTCGCAGGGTCTGACAGGGGTGCCCTGTCGACGATACTTCCCCGGCGAAAGCCGGGCGTGGTGCCACGAAGCGCTCGGAGACCTCGGACGCTCGGTGCCGACCTGAGGACGATGGCGGCGTCAGTCTGATGGAGCTGACGGTCGACGGAATCGGTGGGTGAGTAGGACTGTGCCAGCACCGGGCCAGTCCCGCCAGTGAGGTCGTACGCGCCGCTCCAGTAGTTCCCTCTGCCGTCGTGCGTGTACACACGTAGCGGCCCCGGTCCCGAGACAGCGTGACGGTCGTTCGCGATGAAATCGTTCTCGGTGACGATGTTCGACGGGACGACTGTCGACGCTCGCACGCCGATGTCGTTCCCGTAGAGGACGTTGTGTTCGTACAGGGACCGGTCGGCGTTGGTTGACATCGCCTGGGTAGTGTCGACTACCACGTTGTGCGCAATATAGCTCCGGGAGCCGGCTAACATGACGCCACTCCCGGAGTGGCGCACGTCGTTCCCGACGATGGCGTTCGCCACGGGGTTCGTCATGACGACGACGCCGGCGTACTCCTGTCCCCGGGCGACATTGTCGGCGACGAGCGACCGCGAGGTGTACATGAGGTGGACGCCGAAGCGGTTGTCCCGGAACGTGTTGTTCCGGACGGCGGTCCCGTCGGCCCGGTGGAGATACACGCCGTCACGCCCGCCGTTGAAGACCGAATTCTGCACGACAACCGGTCCATGCATTCCGATAACACCCATGAATCCATCCTGCCAGTCTGCCGTCCCGTTGACCGTGACGTTCTCGACGACCGAGCCGGAGGCCTGTCGCAGAACGACGCCGCTTGCGGGCGTCTCGACGGTGAGGTTCGCAACGTACAGTCCGGAGACGTTGCGACCGGTCACGGCGGCATCGCTGTTTCCGTAGGCAGTCGTCACAGTCGCGTCCCAGGCGCTGTCGTTGGTCTTCGTCGGGTCGCCGACCGTCGTGTTGCCGACACCGACGACGTTGAAGCCGGTGACACCGACCCGGTCTGCGGTCACGGTGACGACAGTTCCGTTCTCCCCACCGTCAAGCGTCGCTCCGGGGCCGCTGAGGGTGAGTGGCTTGTCTATCGTCACCTGCTCGTCGTACGTGCCGGCGGGGACGACGACTGTCGTGTTCGGCGGGGCCGCATCGACGGCCGCCTGTACGGTCGGAGCATCGGTTCCGACCTCGACCGAGACAGGTCGATCTCGACGCTGTCGTGCCGCCCGTACGGTGGCGTTCGCATCTTTTTCCCGCGGACCGACCTGTTGTCGGACTGTTGCCGCCTGTTCGAGGTCGAACGACCGGGTTTGGAGTGTGTCCCAGTCGATGATTTGCCCGCCACAGCTATCGGCGAACGCTGCGGCGTCGTCCCGGTCAGCAAAGGGCACAACCGCCGGCCCAGACGGGACCCGCGCCGACCCGTCGACGACGTAGTGGGCCTGATTGGCCTCGACCCAGTCCGGCGGCGTTGCGGTCCGAAGCGAGCCATCGTCGCCGCACCTGACCGGCCGGTCGCTGTAGTCGGAAACGTACACCGCGAGCGGATACCCGAACTGCTGCTCGTGTCCCGGCTCCGTGAGCGCTGTCACAGCCTGACCGATACCGACGTAGCCGACGACGTAGCGGTACTGCGAGTAGAAGACTTGCGCGCGCGGAACGCTGATGCTCCGATTCCGGGCGATCTGTTCGTCGGCCGCCGTAACACCGCGTTGCACAGTGTTGTCGAACGCCACCGGGTCGGGGCGGGCGCTGGTGGTGTCGACGGCAAACGACGCAGCGAAAACCAGTGTACTGAGAACTACCGCGAGTAGCGCGAAGACTTGCACAGTCGTCAGAGCTGGTCGCATCTACCGGCACTACAGGCGATGTGCCATTACAGTATGTGGTGTGGCTCTCGAAACTGGCAGCGCACCCGCACACGGTCAATCACACCAGACCGGAACCCGGCTCTGGGGGCGTTCGAGTAGTGTCGGCATCCTCTCCGTCATAAAGTCGCCTACGTTTTACCGGTCGGCTACTTGTAGCTGCGCGCTCATTATTCAGCGTAACAATGGGCACCGATCAAAACCGAAATCCCCGTGCCGAGCAGACAGTCTGTCCGTACTGCGGCGTCGGCTGTACGATACAGTACGCGGACAACGGAAAGGCGACCGGCACAGCGGGGCCAGTAAACACGAAAGGGGAGATCTGTCCGAAGGGCGGAGCCGCGTACGACGTGGTCGAACACGAGGACCGGCTAACCCAGCCACTCGTCCGTGCGAACGGGCAGTTCGCCACTGCGCCCTGGGAAACCGCCATGGCTCGCGTGGCCGACCGGCTCGGGAATATCATCGACCAGCACGGGCCAGACGCCGTCGAGTTCTTCGCGTCCTCGAACTGCACGAACGAGGAAAATTACGTCTTTCAGAAGATCGCGCGGATGCTCGGCACCAACAACGTCGACAACTGCGCTCGCCTCTGTCATTCGTCGACGGTCGCCGCGATGAGCGAGCGGTTCGGTGCCGGGGCGATGACGAACACGCTCGATGACCTCGCGGAAACCGACTGTCTGCTCGTCACCGGGGCGAACCCGGCCGAACAGCACCCTGTCATCTTCCGGTCGTACTTCCTGCCGGCGATTCGAAACGGGGCGACGCTCATCCATATCGACCCGCGCGAAACGGACACGACCGATGCCGCCGACATCCACCTCGACGTCCGTCCCGGATACGATATCCAGCTCCTCAATTCGATGGCGAAGGTCGTTCTCGACGAGGACCTCGTCGACGAGTCCTTTATCGAGGCCCGAACGACCGGCTATTCGGAGTTGACGGCACATCTCGACAATGTCGATATCGGATTGGGTGCCGACGTGGCCGGCGTTGACCCGGAAGCCGTTCGAGAGGCGGCCCGAGCATACGCCGAGGCCGATACGGCGGCAATCGTCACCGGGATGGGAATGAGCCAACACACGTGCGGGACCGACAACGTCCACGCGCTGTTGAACCTCGCGCTGTTGACCGGCAACGTCGGTCGCCCGGGAACCGGTGTGAACCCGCTCCGTGGCCAGAACAACGTTCAGGGGGCCGGCGACGTTGGCGCGCTTCCCAGCGTGCTCCCCGGCTACGAACCCGTTACCGACCCGGATGCTCGACAGCGTGTCGCCGACGAGTGGGGTGTCGAACCGCCGAGCGAACCCGGCCTGACGGAGACGGCGGCGACACACCAGTTCGGTGATTCGGTCAAGGCCGCAGTCGTGTTCGGCGAGAACCCGGCTGTCACAGAACCGAACGCCAGTTCCGTCAGGGCCGGCTTCGACGACCTCGATTTCTGCGTCGTCATCGATCTCTTCGAGACAGCGACCGTCGACCACGCGGATGTCGTGCTTCCGGGAAGCAGCTGGGCGGAGAAAGCGGGGACCGTGACCAATACGGACCGGCGGGTGATGCGGATGCGGCCGAACGCCGATCTGCCCGGAAACGCCCGCCGGGACCTCGATATCCTCACAGACCTCGGTCAGCGGTTGGTCGACCAGCCGGGCGAGTTCGACTACGACGGGCCTGAAGCGGTGTTCGAAGAACTAACGCGGGTCAATCCGCTGTACGCCGGCATGAGTTACGACGGCATCGGTCGGAGCTACCAGCGCTGGCCGTTCCCGGCAGACGCCGATTCCGGAACCGACGTGCTCCACACGGAGACGTTCGCCTCGGGCGAGCAAACGGCACCGCTACGCCCGGTCTCGCCGACGCCGCCAGCCGATGCCGTCTCCGGGGACCAGCTCGTGCTCACGACGGGACGCACGCTCCAGCACTTCAACAGCGGCGCGCTCACTCGCCGGTCGGAGACGCTCATGCGAATGCGCGGAGAGGACGTACTCGAAATCCATCCGGACGACGCTGCCGCCCGCGATATCGAGGACGGCGATGCTGTTGTCGTCGAGAACGGCCGGGGCAGCGTGACGGTGTCGGCAGCTGTGACGGCGGCTATTCGGCCCGGTGTCGTGTTCTGTACGTTCCACTATCTGGACCCGCTCGCAAACGCCCTTACCGGTGACTCGCTCGATCCAGTCGCCGAGATTCCCGAGTACAAGCATTCGGCAGTGCAGGTGCGAAAGCCATCGGCCACATAGGCTCGCCGACGAATCCGGAGAGGCCACGGGGCCTGGCTGGAGGGCCAGAGCAGGTCTTGCGGGCGGTGTGAGACTCGCCGAGGGGGCACGATAGCATGCATCCCGGCGGCTGGCGTTCGACAGAGGGCTGTTCTTCAGAGTAGTGGAGCGGCTTGCGAATATATGGGGTATAAAACAATTACTACGTTTCCCAGGGCAGTGGAGTAGGCACAATGGTGATTCCACTCGGACGTGTATCGCTACCTATGATTGGCAGTCAATCAAACAGGAAACTCAGTGCGGCTTTCGTACTCGTCCAGGGCGTGGTAACTGCGCTCTTCCCGCAGATAAGTATCAAACTTATCAAGCGTATGATCGGGAAGAACTTCGACAATGCGTCCGAACTCGAAGTGAAACCAGCGTATCGCCGACAGTTGCGCGCGGTTGGCGTGGGGATGATCGCCGCAGCCGGGACGGATCTACTGTTGCAGAGCACTGCCGAAAAGGAAAGCGAGCCGTCCTTGGCTGGTGAAGATAGCGAGTAACACCGGCAACCACGGAAGACGGATATCACTGGGTGCGAGTCAGGCCCGGTGCAGAGCCGTCGATCACTCCAGTCTCACGACGCGTGCAGCACCGACCACGTTTAATCGTCGCTGTCGACAGGTGCCTCGGTGCCGGCGTCGCGGACCTGTGTGGCTTCACTCTCCACGTTGACGCCTTCCCAGTCGTGGTCCGTGTGGAACCCCTCGCGTTCTTTCGCACTCTGGGCGACACGGATGAACTCCGCCTTGTCGCGGGCCGCAGCGATGGTCTGTCCGCCACAGTAGGAGAGCCCGGAGCGAATGCCGGCACAGAACTCCTCGGCCACAGCAGCGACCGAGCCTTTGTACGGGGTCAGTGCCTCGACCCCCTCGTCGGCGCTGACGTTGTTCTGCTTGTCGTCACGGTCCTCGGCCGCGGCGGTAGTCGCCATCCCCCGCGACCGCTTGTACCGCGTCCCATCGACTTCGACGATAGCACCGGGGGCCTCCTCCGTGCCGGCAAAGAGGCTTCCGAGCATCACGGTATCGGCTCCGGCCATGAGAGCCTTCACCGCATCACCAGACGTGCGGATTCCGCCGTCCGCGCAGATGGTGACATCCAGATCTTCGGCGGCTGTAGCACAGTCATCGACAGCGGTCAGCTGGGGGACGCCGGCACCCGCGACCTTCCGGGTGGTACAGTGTGACCCCGGTCCGATGCCGACTTTGACGCAGTCGGCTCCGGCGGCGGCTAGGTCTTCGACACCTGCGGGCGTCGCGACGTTGCCGGCGATGAGGTCAGTGTCGGGAAATTCGTCGGCGAGCGTCTCGACGGCATCAAGCGCCCGCTCAAGATGGCCGTGGGCTACGTCGACGACGAGCGCATCGACACCGGCCACAATGACGGCCGCGCTCCGCGCAACGTAATCCTCGTTAATGCCGACGGCAGCACCGACCTGTTCGTCCGCAGCTTTCACCTGCTCGACCTGTTCGGCCTGTTCTTCAGGCGTCAGGAACCGGTGCAGCACCCCGAACCCACCTGAGCGTGCAAGCTCGATGGCCAGTTCTGCCTCGGTGACGGTGTCCATTGCGGCGGAAACCAGCGGCGTGTCTAGCTCGACAGTGGGAGTAAGCGGCGTCGAGAGGTCGATGTTGCTCCGACTGTCGACCGGTGACCGCTTTGGGACAAGCAGAACGTCACCATAACTCAATCCAGTACGTAACTCGTTCATGCCCCGCTACTAGTGTCCGGCCTAGAACAAAAGTAGGTCGGATTGGAGCGTCCCTTCGGAAGCGTGAGTAGCCGAAACAGAGGTTATGCTCCAGCATGGAAGCGGATGACGGGTGGCGGTGGGCACCGTGTGTGCCACCCACTGCAGTCAGAGGCACGTTCGGGTTCTGGACCAAGGCATGGGGTGAAGCGCGTGGGCTCGAAGTATGAAGAAGCCCAAAGCGAGGACCAGAACCCGTATTTGTGTAATATCCCGTTCGTCATATCTTTTGTGGTAAGTCCTAACACAGTGGCAGTTCCGTACAATCCAGTCAGCCCCGGAACACACGGCTCCGCCGATCACACGAACAATGGTACGTTGCTGTGGGGTGGGAGAGGTGGGTGCAACGCACCATCGGAAATCGTCGTAACTGACGACAGGTTCCAGCCCGGGCAATCGTGTGGGAGAAGCCAACGCGATTGGACAGGCCAGAACCCACCTAGCTCCGCTACCAGTATGTATAAAACGCTTATGGGATCCGCTCGCCGTCTGTTGGTTTGACTCAAGTCACACAGTTCTCACAGCCGGTAGGTCTGTCTGGTCACATCAGCATTACATCCAAATTCTACCAGCAACGGAATGGTGGGCAGCCGGGGGGAGTGTGCACCGCACCATTCACGGTCGTCATCCACGACGACGGGTTCTGGACCCGGGCCGTTTGATCAGGGTGCCCGGATTCAGTGTGGGAGAGGTGGCGCGGGAACCAGAACCCTATTACAGACAATACAGTCGCGTAGAAATAACAGCTGTGACGTTTTATCCCATTTTATTGGCTCTGTAATTACTGAGCTTCCGCAATCGTGGCATCGGCATTCGTGATAAGCGCGCACCCGCTTGTCAGCCGGGGTTATTATTCCACGGTTTCGAGACCCGTAATCTCGAATCGTGTCCCACCTATCGAGCTCTCAGTTGCGCGAATATCCCAGCCATGAGCGTCGACGACTCGTTTGACGATGTTGAGGCCCAGACCAGTCCCTGATTCGGAAGTCGAGTAGCCGGCCTCGAACACCGTTTCCCGGTCCTCTTCGGGGATTCCAGGGCCATCGTCTTCGATGTAGAATCCGTTGGCGTCTCCGAAAATCTCGCCGACTACGACAGTGACGTCTAGACCTGCGTGATCAATCGTGTTCCGGAACAGGTTTTCGAGCAGGTGCCGGAGTTGGTCGGTGTCAGCTTTTATCAATGGCTGGGTATCGGCCCCGTAGTCGCAATACAGCTCGGCCTCGTCCGCAGGGTCAGATACGAGCTCCCACGCAGCCTCAGCGACTGCGTCGATTGCAACAGGCTCCAGTGACCCGATATCTTGTTGCTCCCGCGCGAGCCAGAGGAGGTCCTCGACAATGCGTTCCATCCGATCAGTCGCGGTCTCGATCACATCGAGATGATCGCTCGGCTGTTCGGCTTGAACGAGCTCAAGCCGACCTTGGATGACGTTTAGCGGGTTCCGCAGGTCGTGGCTGACAGTTGCGGCAAACTGCTCTAGCTGCTCTTTTTGATCCTGTAGTTCCCGTTCACGTCTCGTACGTTCGGCTATGTTTCGACCGGTGCCGACAAGCCCTAGTAGAGTACCGTCTGAGTCAGTTAGTCGGTCAGCGGTGAACTCGTGGGGAGCGCGGTTCCCCTCCGCGGTAAGGAACTCCGCTTCGATGGTCGAGTGCCCCGTTGTGAGTGCCTCGTCGATTGCTTCGGCGACTGCGTCCTGTTCGTCTTCCGGAAACAGGCTGGCCACGTCGAGATTCGTGATTTGCGCATCGGTGTATCCAGCCAGGGTCGCGAAGTGTTCGTTACAGCGCTGGATGTTGCCCTCAGAATCAAGCACGTAGAATATGTCGGCAAGTGAATCAAGAGCCTGGTCGATAAACGTCCGCTCTGTTCGGAGTTCATCTCGGATCTTTAGCGAGTGCATGGCGTGCGAGATGCTATGTCCGAGTTCGGCGAGTAGCTCCTGTTCGTCCTCTGCAAAAGCAGACGGACGGGAGGAATAGACGCACAGAAGGCCGTACAGCGTGTCATTGTATTCCAGCGGGACCGCAGCGCTGCTTCGATAGTCGCGTTTGAGTGCTTCCTCTCGCCAGACCTCGAACGCCGGGTCATCTTGGATATTTTGCGACGTAGCAATGCGTCGGTTCTGGACGGCCCTGCCCGCGGGCCCCTGTCCGGTCGGAGAGTCGTCCGCCGTGACAACGATAGTATCGAGATACTCGTCTTCGACGCCGGCGCAGGCCTGTGGCTCGATTCGGTCCGTCTCAGGATCATGCTCGCCGATCCATGCGAAACGGTAGGGCTCAGAGTTGCTAATGATCTCACAGACGCGCGTTTCGATCGCCGAGAGCGAACTCGCCCGGATGAGGGCCTGGTCGATACTGCTCACGAGGGCGCGGACCCGTTCAAGTTCAGCAGCGCGCTGCGTGGTGCGGTACTGCTCGACGGCGTTTTCGATACGATTTGCGAGGAGTTCGTATCGTTCCGTGCCGTGTCCTTTCCGCAGATAGTCGGTTGCACCGGCGGCAATAGCGTCGCTGGCGACCGCTTCGCTCCCCTCACCGGTAAATAGAATAAACGGGAGATCAGGGTACTCCTCACGGACGGTTTTGAGGAGTTCGATGCCGTCTTTCTCAGGCATCCGGTAATCGCTGACAATACAATCAATAGAGCGCGTTGCAAGTCTGTCGAGTCCTTCAGAAGCACCCGCTGCAGGTATGACAGTGAGTTTATCTGATTGCTGTGCGAGTATTTCCGATGCCACATCTAAAAAGTCCGGTTCATCATCGATATGAAGCACAGCAATATCTGACATCTCTGAGACGATACCGACTGTACCGACCTCCGGAGGATAAAGTTGCTGACCCGAATATCAGAACGTATACTCTAATATGAGGCGTCGTACATTTTCAATGGCGAAAAATTCTCATTCTGGTCTGTCCGAAGCGCGTGATCTCTGAGCTTAGCTGGTTACAAGAGTATCATAGATAAGAACCGGAACACTCGATTGATAAAAGGCCACTACGTAGTGGTTCCAATGGCCTATACAGGAGACAGGACTCCCGATTCCATTCAGGTTCTCTATGTAAACAACGATGGTGAGTTTGCTGAGCTAGCACAGACGAAACTCACACATCTCTCATCGGACTTTGACATGACGGCTGTCGGGACTGTGGCGGCTGCTCTCGATTCGCTCGCAACATCGTCTATCGATTGTGTGGTCACCTCGTATTCACTGCCGGACGGGACGGGAATCGACCTCCTGAATCGGCTCGAGGCTGGCGGGTACGAACTACCGACGATTCTATTTACGGGCCGCGGGAGCGAGCGAATTGCGAGCGAAGCGACACAGGCGGGTGTCTCCGATTACATTCCGATCCACGCGGGCCAGAACAGTTTCGAGTTGCTCGCGGGCCGCATCCAGACGCTCACCAAGGCCGCTCGCAAACAAGCGGCCGCCGAGCGGCTATCCGACCGCTTCCAACGAACCTTAGAGCGGGCAACTGACGCGATTTATGCCGTCGACACCGAATAGCGTATCGAATATGTAAACGAGAAGATGGCAAAACGCGTCGACCGCGACCCAAAGGCCATCGTCGGTACGGTCATCTGGGAAGAGTTTCCCTCAACAGTTGGAACGGAACTCGAAGAGAAATACCGAACGGCGATGGAAACCGGCGACCCGGTGTCGTTCGAACAGTACCTCGGCGAACCGTTGAATTACTGGGTCGAAGTGCGGGCATTCCCGGACGATGACGGTCTCACCGTCTTTTCACGTGAAACAACGGCCGAGCGGGAGCGAGAACTGGAACTGGAACGCAGTGAAACGATCCTCGAAACCATCCACGACGCCGTGTTCGTCCTGAACGATGACGGGACAATCGAATTCGCGAACGCGGCGTCAAAACGGCTGATTGCCGGGGAAGGGGCAACGGAGATCGCGGGGCAGCAGTTAGAGACAGTTGTAGGTAACCGGGTTTCCACGTCTGATGCGGAGCAGTTTACATCTGCCGTCCGCTCAACGCTCGCTGACAGAGAAGGTGACAGTGGTGTCACGGGGTTGTACGACGCGGACTTGCAAATCGATATCACGACCGGTGGCAATAAACGGACATTTGATGTGCGGGTGACACCATTTCACAGCGACAAGCGCAATCAGGCGCTTGTCGTTGCTCGGGACATCACGAACCGAAGCGAAGTCAAGCGGCAGTTAGAGCGGGAACGCGACGCGCTCCGGGAACTCCAGAATATCATGGCAAGCAGCGATGTCTCGGCCGAAACACGCCTTCACGAGCTTCTCGAACTGGGGTGTCAAACGCTCGGTCTCGATATCGGTATCGTCTCACATATTCAGGGCGATGAGTACACGGTCAAGGCAGTGCACGCGCCGACTGCCGATATCGAATCCGGGGACCAGTTCGACCTCGAATCGACATACTGTAAAGAGGTCATCGACACAGATGCTGTCTGTTCGTTCGCAGATGCGGTCAGTGATGAGAGAGAAACCCACCCCGCGTATCGTGAATTCGAGTTAGAGTCGTATATCGGCGTCCCACTCGTCGTTGACGGGACTCGGTACGGGACGGTCAATTTTTCGAGTCCCGCAACGCGGGTCGCTCCCTTCGGAGCGCTCGAACGGACGTTCGTGAAGCTACTCTCAGAGCTCGTGAGCGCCGAAATATCGCGTAGCCAAGACCGGACAGACCTCCAGCGACAGGAGTTCCTGTTCGAACGAGTGCAAGACATCGCGGATATCGGTGTCTGGGAGTACTACCCGTCTACAGGCGACCTCGACTGGTCTGATGGAGTGCGTCAGATTCACGGGGTCGAGGACGATTACGAGCCGATCATCGACGACGCAATCGAGTTCTACCATCCTGAGGACAGGGAGACGATTACGAGGGCCGTCGAGCGGGCAATCGAGGACCGGGAGTCGTACGATCTCGATCTCCGAATCGTTCGGACAGACGGTGAGGTGCGCGATGTTCGGGCGTGGGGAGAGCGCGTCGACGAGACGCAAGACGACGAGCCTGTGCTCCGGGGGGTTTTCCAGGATATCACCGAGCGAAGAGCCGAGGAGCGCGCACACCGAGAGCTCGCAGAGGAGTACGAGGCGTTGCTCAACACCTCCGGTGACGCCATATTCATGCTCGATGTCGAGACGGCCGGTGACGAGCCGGCATTCGAGTTTGCTCGACTCAGTCCCGGCTACGAGTCGCAGACAGGACTCACGACCGAGGAGGTTCGGGGGCAAACACCGCGGCAGGTCTTCGGTGACGAGCGCGGTGCCGAACTCGCGGCGAACTACACTCGTTGCTACGAGCAGCGTGCGCCGATCTCGTATCGTGAAAAACTGGACATCGCTGACGACGCACGGTTCTGGGACACGAGCCTTGCGCCGGTTATGCTGGGTGACGAGATCGTCCGAATCATCGGTATCGCCCGTAACGTAACCGAACAGGTCAATCGGGAACGGAAGCTCGAAGCGACCAACCAGCGGCTAGAATCACTCATCGAAGCGACGCCGCTCACCGTCATGGAAATCGACACGGACGGAACAGTTACTCGTTGGAACGACGGGGCCGAGAATATGTTCGGCTGGTCGAGCGAAGAAGTGCTTGGCGAATTCAATCCGATGGTCCCAGATGAGCACCGGGCTGAGTTCGCCTCTCACCGGGAGCGTGTACTGAGTGGCAAGCAAATTCGCGGTAAGGAGGTACGGCGGGAAACGAAAGAAGGGGAAATCTTGGATCTGCTCCTGTCGGTCGCCCCGATCACGGCTCCGGACGGTGAGATAACGAGCGTACTGGCCGTGCTGGAGGATATCACTAAGCAGAAACAGTTGGAGTCGAAGCTCCGCTCACTGCAGGAGACTGCACAGCGGCTCAGTGCTGCGCAATCGAGCGACGAGGTCGGGGACATCGCCGTCGAGGCTGCTGGCGATATTCTCGGATTCGAGCTCACCGGAATCTGGGAGTACGCCGACCAGACCGACGAACTCGTCCCACTGTCGGCGAGTGCAGCCACGAGAGAGCTACTCGATGAGTTGCCACGTTTGGAAGCCGGCGAGACGCTGGCGTGGGAAGCGTTCGAGGCGTCGGAGCTACGTCGGTACGACGACCTCCAGTCCGTAACAGCACTCGATGAGGCCGACACGGAACTCAGAAGCGGCCTGTTCGTGCCTTTGGGCGGGTTTGGACTCATGGGCGTCGGCGCACCGCAAGGCCAGACCTTCTCTGAGGCGGACGTGGATCTGTTCCAGATACTGGGCGCAACTGTCGAAGCAGCGTTCACACGCGCAAGCCGCGAGACCGAACTGCAACGACAGAACGAACGGCTCGATGAGTTTGCCAGTGTCGTCGCCCACGACCTCCGCAATCCACTCTCCATTGCCATCGGCTTTCTCGACATCGTCGAGGAGACGGGCGACCTGAGTCACGTCGCCCGTATCGAGTCGGCACACGACCGCATGGAGCGGCTGATCGACGACCTCCTGACGCTATCGCGCGGTGAGACCACAGTTACGGATGCGAAACAGATCGACCTCAGGGCCGTGACGACGGAGGCCTGGGGGTACGTCGACACCGCTGAAGCGACGCTGACGGTTGCTGACACGGTCCCGACAGTGGCCGGTGATGCCAGCCGGTTGACGCAGCTGTTCGAGAACCTCTTCAGAAACGCTATCGAGCATGGCGGGGAAGCGGTCACGGTAACCGTCGGGCAGCTAGACGGCGGTGACGGGTTCTACGTCGAAGACGACGGTGACGGGATTCCCCCAGAGAAGCGTGAGGAAGTGCTCGAACACGGCGTCACATCTACCAAAGGGGGCACTGGCTTCGGCCTCTCGATCGTGGAGGACATCGCCAAAGCGCACGGCTGGAGCGTCCGCGTGACGGAGGGCGCTGCTGGCGGGGCGCGGTTCGAGTTCTGCTACTGAGAGAAGCGGTAGTAGCGACTTCTCGGTACTTCGACAGGCATGGAACCAGTTCCGGGATCGACAGAAAGAGAGCTACGGCCAGAGCCCGCGCGCTTCGTGGGCCTCAGCGATGCGTGACAGGGCGACAATATACGCCGCATCCCGCCACGTGATGTCGCGCTTTTCGAACTCCGTCCGGACTGCGTCCCAGGCCGCTCGCATCTCTTCGTCGAGTTCGTCGTTCACTCGTTCGAGTGACCACGACCGACGGTTGATGTCCTGTAGCCACTCGAAGTAGCTCACCGTGACGCCGCCGGCGTTCGCCAGAATGTCCGGAATCACGACAACATCGCGGTCAGCGAGGATGGAGTCAGCAGTGGACGTTGTCGGGCCGTTCGCCCCTTCGACGACGAAATCCGCGGCGATGTCGTCCGCGTTCGCCTCGGTGATGACGTTGCCGAGTGCTGCCGGAATGAGAACGTCGACATCGAGCGTCAGCAGTTCGTCGTTCGAAATCACGGTGTCGGCGTACTCGGTGACCGCCTCCGGTTCCTCGTCGTGTGACGGGACTGTCCCGGTATCGATGCCGGCGGGATCGTACATCGCGCCGTTCACGTCGCTGATCGCGACGACAGTCGCGCCCTGGTCGTCAAGTAACCGTGCTGCGTTCGCACCGACACTGCCGTAACCCTGTACCGCGACGGTGGTGTCCGACAGTGGCTGGTCGTAGTACTCACAGACCTGCTGTGTGATAATCGCGACGCTCCGACCGGGCGCGTCTTCACGTCCCTCGCTCCCACCGACGATCGGCGGCTTGCCGGTGACGACCCCCGGTATCGTCTCGCCCTCTTGCATGGAGTAGGCGTCCATCAGCCAGGCCATCGTCTGTGGGTCCGTTCCCATGTCCGGGGCTGGTATGTCCCGGTTCGGACCGATAACCTCGCGGAGTTCCTGTGCGAACCGGCGGGTGAGCCGTTCTTTCTCGTCTCGGCTCAGCGTTTTCGGATTGACTGCGATACCGCCTTTCGCGCCGCCGAAGGGGAGGTCCATCACCGCGCACTTCCAGGTCATCCATATTCCGAGTCCGACGCACTCGTCCCTCGTCACGTCGGGATGATAGCGGAGGCCGCCTTTGTACGGCCCTCTGACGCTATCGTGCTGTGCTCGAAACCCGGTGAACACTTCCACCGTACCATCGTCCCGCTCAATCGGGACGGTGACCTCGTGGACGTTTTTCGGGTGGTTGAGTCGTTCGACGATGTTCGGGTCGATATCGAGGTGGTCCGCGGCTCTGTGGAGTTGCAGACGAGCAGTTTCAAGCGCCGATTCGGGCTCGGACGATGTCGACGAATCTCCCGACGGAGAAGCGGAGGTCAGTTCTGGTCCCATCGTTATTCCAGCGGTGTCAGTCGGTTGCGCATTTCACCGCCGCAGTCCCGACAGTTCTCCGGTTGGCTCTCTGCAGTGATGACTGTGCCACACGCAAAGCACTCGTACGGTGTCTTCTCGTCGTGGTCTTGCTCTACATCTCTCATGTGTATTCACGAGTGACGGTTTCTAACCGCCGGTACTCAATTAAGGAATAGAAGGACATCAAAGGAATATTCAGAGGTTAAACAAAGAAGTAGGGGTAGAGTTGGTTGTTTATTATTGAACCCCTCTATTGCTCCAGACCCGAGACGCTCCGGTCTTCGAACAGTGTGGTGAACAGTTTCCGCTGTGCAGTCCGGACGTGCTGGTAGAACGCCGGTGGCGAGATCTCGAGCATCGTCGCGATGTCTTCGCCGGACTTCGTACGCGGTGACTCGAAGTAACCGCTGTAGTAGGCGGTCTGGATTACTTCGAGTTGCCGTTCCGTGAGGTCCGTGAGGAACTCCGAACCCCGGTCCTGCTCGATACCCCGTTCGAGCGTCTCCTTGCGCTTGAGTTCGACGCCGGAGAACGTGCTGTCGACCAACTGTGCGATGTTTCGAACGTCAACGCTCTGTGGTACATCGACGACAAGTGTCGTCCCGTCCGGATCGGCGGTCGCTTCCCGGAAGATAGCGCCGTGGTCGGCGAGTTCTAGGGCGAGAAACGGCTGTGACAGTTCCAGCCGCAGGACGCCGGTGTCAGTGTCACCGTCGCTTATCTCTGTCACGTCGTCAATCGTCGTCATATCAGCCGCGGCTGCCGCAACCGTTTGCACGTCAGCATCTTCGACTGTAACGAACACGCTGTTGCCGGCGGGCGCGTGTTGGATGCCACCCTCGTAGGAAAGCGTACACCCCACAGACCGGGCAAGTCGCGACAGGAGGAACCGCTCGTCATCGATGGCGAACTCGACGCGTGTCACCGAGGTCGTGAGTAGCGCGTGTTTCCGTTCGATGGCGCTGAGTGCCGAGGCAATCGTCTCGCCGAGTTCGTGCAACACAGTGCGCGTTGTCTCGTCGAACGCGTCTTTCGTGTCCGCATAGATGGTGAGAATCCCGTGCCTGAGGTCGTTGTACACGAGTGGGATACTCAGCACTGAGAGGAAGTCACGCGTGAGCGCGTCCGACCGCCACGGTGCGTTTCGGAGGTCGGCGGCAACGTTGGGGATCATCGTCACCTCGCCGGTCGCAGCCGTCTGACCTGCAGGCTCGGTTTCGGAGGCCGCGACGGCGATTGACTGACTGTCGAGATACCCCTGTTCGGTGCCGGCCCACGCTCGCGGTTCGACGGTAGTACCGCCCGGGTCGACGCTGCCGATCCACGCGAACTTGAAGCGGTCCGTGTCAGTCAGCCGTTCGCAGACAGTGTGGTTGATCTCGTCCTGTGTTTCGGCGCTGACGATCGTCTGGTCTATCTCCCGAATCGTGTTGTTAATGTGATTTAGGGCGGTCAGCTGCTCGTTTTGCCGCTGCAGTTCGCGGTCCTGTTCCCGGAGCTGGGATTCCCGGACGACCCGGTCGAGAGCGGCTTCTGCGGTCGCTGCGAGCAGATCAGTGAGTTCCTGTGTCACGTCGTCGAACACCCCGACCGCAGTCGACCCGGTGACGAACACGCCGTGAGTACCGAGCGGAATGAACATGACGCTCCGGAGGTCAGTTGCTCGGTTTTCCAGCCGATCCGACGTATGGACATCGTCGAACACGAGTGTCTCGTCGTTGACGAAGCTGTGGCTCGGAAGCGTGTCGTCGTTCGTGCGGACGGCCGGCAGCGGCCCGTGGTGTTCGGTCATTGCCTGGGACTGCGCCACAGGCTGGAGTTCGTTCGTCTCGGCGTCGTGCAGATAGATGGCACTCGCGGAGACGTCGAACACACTGAGCACGTCATCGACGATATGCTGGGCGATTTCCTGATTGGTTTCTGTGTAGAGGAACTTCCGTGCGGTCTCCTGTAGCGTCGTCAGTGCTTCCTCGCGCTGTTTCCGTTTCGTGATATCCCGGCAACTATACAGCAGCGTTCCGTCCTGAATCGAGACTTCGCGGACGTTGACGAGCAGTGTATGCTCGTGACCCGCTTTGTCGGTGACTGTACACTCGATGTTCTTGAGAACGCCCTTCTCGGCGAGTTCCGCTCGGTCGAACAGATCCTCACCGAGGAGCGTATCGATCGTTTCCTGCTCGCGAATCTCGTCGTCGGTGTAACCGAAAATGAAGTGGACGTTCGGGCAGACGTAGGTGTACTCTCCGTCCTCGTTCGTCATGAGGACGGTGTCGGTCATATTGCTGAGCGTGACTCGGTGGAGCTCCTCGGACTGGCGGAGGTCACGGTCGAGGGTGACCTGCTCCGTGATGTCGATTCCTTCGATCACAATCGAGGTGACGTCGCCGAAATCGTTCTCGACCGGCCGAACTGAAAGCTCGATAACGCGGTCTGTGGCTGTGGTCGGCCGGTGAACGACGACGTTACCGAACTGCCCGTCACGTGCGGCCTCTACGAGTTGCCGGATATCGCGTTCAGTTGCCTCGGATCTGGACCACCAGGGCAGCGTCCAGAACGGGTCACCGGTGACCGCAGCCACGTCCTCGTCAATCATCGCTCGTCCCGTCTGATTCACACGGGCGAGCGAGCCGTCCGGATCGAGGACCCACGTGGCCGTCTGTGTGTCGTGAAAGACGGCGTCGAACTGCCGTGCCCGTTCGCGCTGCTTGATCGCTCGATGAGCGGCTCGGAGTACCTTCTCGGTTCGCTCGACCAAGTCGTCTATCCGCAGGCCGTCTGTTCCTGTGAGGGAGACATAGTCGGAAACGCCGGCCTCGATTGCCTCGCTCGCCAGGGCCTCACTGCCGTCCGTCGCCCCGAGGACGACTGGAGGGTCCGGAGCCGAGTCACGGAGCTGTCGTATCAAGTCGATACCACTCCCGTCGTCGAGTGTCGCTGCCGTGACGACGCAGTCGACTGAGCGCTGCCGCACTGTGTCCAGAGCGGCCGGTGTTGTCTCGGCGGTGAGGATATCGGCCCCGGTACTCGCTGCGAGCGCATCCGAGAACGGCTCGCTCCAGTTCGTAGAACCGACCACAAGTACCTGAGCCGTGTCGAGTGGGCGCTCAGTGTTACTCATCTGACGCTCTCAGGCACGAAGCTCTCACTGTGACCACTATCGTGATGGGACACTCGTTCGTGGTGCCGCCACCTGTCGGAAACGAGAGGGTTCAGTTGCCGGAATATGGGTTTGGGGTTCAATAATAAACACCTGATGTCCGGAAGACTTCGTTGCTAAACAATTTAGTATTTGCTCATTCCTGCGGTCGTTTCGATAGAGTGCCATGGGTCGACGACCGGACCGCACGGAGGCACAAGCACACGGACGCCGACACAGGTGTCCCCACTCGTCGTTCAGCGGGCCAGCGGCTCTCGCCTCAGATCAGCTATGATGGACGTACAACGTCGCTTGATGGAGAAGAGAGCTATCAGGCACATCGAGGCACCGATGTCGGTGCCAGTGTTCCGATCCGTGACGCGGGTCTGGCACTTCCCCAGCGGAGACGCTCTGCTCGAACGTACCGGGCATCGTGACTGCCTGATTCCGGACGTCGACCGGGTCGATGTTCCAGTGCGTGACACGGAACAGGTTGCAGATGCTGTGGCACTCGATACGGACACCGCTGTTCGGATAGTAAATAAAACAGGAAATCTAGTAGTAATAAAATTTGATAGTAATTTAAATATAGGATAATAGTTCCTCGATTTAGAGCGCCGGTGTAAGCCGTTTTGTTAGTTTATTCTGTGTCCAGAAATACGATCACTATTCTGGTAAAAATAGATAGTTTTTGGTATCTCTATGAATCTCGTGGATACATGTCTGATGTAAATCCGTACCAGAGCCTGCGGACACAGATCGATGCAGCAGCACAATACGTGGACATCCCAGAGGGACAACTGGAGCGGCTGAAAGCACCCGAGCGGATACTGGAAACGAACCTCTCTGTCGAGATGGACGACGGGTCAATCGAGGTGTTCCGTGCGTATCGGTCACAGTTCAATGGCGACCGTGGCCCGTATAAGGGTGGAATCCGCTATCACCCGCAAGTAGACCGCGACGAGGTCAAGGCGCTCTCTGGGTGGATGGTCTACAAGACGGCGACGAGCGACATCCCGCTCGGCGGTGGGAAAGGCGGCATCGTCATCGACCCACGTAACTATTCGGAGAGCGAACTCGAACGAGTCACACGCTCATTCGCCAAGGAGTTGACCCCGCTCATAGGGGCCGACCGCGACGTGCCCGCACCTGACGTCAATACGGGCCAGCGCGAGATGAACTGGATCAAGGACACCTACGAGACACTCGAACACACGACCGAGCCCGGCGTCATCACGGGGAAAGACCTCGCAAGCGGCGGTAGCGAAGGCCGCGTCGAAGCGACCGGGCGGTCGACGGTCGTCGCGGCGCGTGAAGCCTTCGAGTATCTCGGCAAGGACCTCGAAGGCGCGACGGTGGCGGTCCAGGGCTACGGGAACGCCGGCTGGATCGCGGCGAAACTTATCGACGAGATGGGAGCCAATGTCGTCGCCGTGTCCGATTCGAGCGGGGCGATCTACAGCGAATCGTCGTTCGACCCCGTCGCAGTCAAAGACTACAAACGCGAAACCGGGAGTGTCGTCGGCTATCCGGACGCAGCGACGGAACTGACGAACGATGACCTGCTCACACTCGATGTCGATCTGGTGATCCCGGCCGCCCTTGAAAACGCCATCGACGAGTCTCTGGCACGTGAGATATCCGCGGACGTTATCTCTGAGGCCGCGAACGGCCCGATCACTCCCGCAGCGGACGATGTTCTCAGCGACCGCGAGACGCTTATCATCCCGGACATCCTCGCGAACGCGGGCGGCGTCATCGTGTCGTACTTCGAGTGGGTCCAGAACCGACAGCGCTTCTACTGGTCCGAAGAGCGCGTGAACGAGGAACTAGATTCGATTATCGTCAAGCAGTTCGGGAACCTCGTCGATGCCTACGAGGAGCGAAACCTTCCGTCCCTCCGAACCGGCGCATACGTCGTTGCACTCCAACGGGTCATGAACGCCAGCGAGCAGAACGGAACCTGGCCATAGAGTCCCAGACACAGTCGGACGCGCGTCTCGCTGACAGGTCCGAGGGCACTCTGTCACCAAACGGCACGATATTAAGGCCATCCAGTGACGAAGGCAACTATGCCAACCGACCGGGTCACCGTCTCTCTCGACGAGGAGACCAAAGAGACGTTAGAGGGGCTGACCGACAGAACAGGGGAGAGTCAAAGCCAACTGATCCGCGAGGCGATCGCCTTCTACGCGGCAAACTTCGACTCAACCCATGCGAGTGATAGCGACCATCTTCAGACGTACTACGAGATGCTCTCGACGGGCGAGCACGTCCTGCTGGACATCGACTTGCTGCACGCACTCCTGAACCAGTTTACCGACCCGGATGAACGGGACGAAGAGGTTCTGGAAATGATCGATCAGGTGGCACAGTACCACGCCCAGGAGTACGCCGAGCGGTTCGATTCGCTCGAAGACGTTCTCGAATGGCTCTCACTGTGTGGGTTCCTGACCGTTCGCCGCGACGAAAAAGGGAGTTTCCACGTGGTGTTCCCGTCTGAGTCGGTACGGTGGTTGATGATCCGGTTCATCCGCGGTAGTATTACTGCCCTCCCGTTCGAAATTGAAATCGAAGAGAGTGTTTCCAAAGTTCTACTGAGAGAACGAGACTCGTGAATACCCCGCCCGGGAGGGAAACCGACTCGGATCCGGTGGCGGAGTGGTGCATACTTGTTCACACACACAGCGGCGCGTACACAGAGTTCATACGACCGATGTTCCGGACACACACAGGTCTTAACAATGTTTTTGCTTACCTGCCGGGACCGTGACAGTGGCTATCAAAACTAACAATCATGAGCATTACAAAACGACTCAAAGCCGTCGGCCCGGGAGCGATGGTCGCTGCCGCGTTCATCGGCCCAGGCACGGTCACGACTGCGAGTGTCACCGGGGCGGAGTTCGGCTACGCGCTTCTGTGGACAATGGTCTTCTCAATCGCTGCTACGATTGTTCTCCAGGAGATGAGTGCGCGGCTGGGCCTTGTCTCGGGGGAGGGACTCGGTGAAGCACTTCGGGAGCGGTTCGACAATCAGATCGTCGAGTACGTGAGTATATTCCTCGTTGTCGGCGCGATCGGCGTCGGGACCGCTGCCTACGAGGCCGGGAATATCCTCGGCGGTGCCGCAGGGCTCGCGACGATCACGGGTATCGACTCGACGGTGTGGGGGGTCGTGATGGGACTCGTGGCCGGACTCCTGCTCTACACTGGCCGCTACAAACTGATCGAACGCGCGCTCATCGGTCTGGTCGCCGTGATGGCGTTCTCGTTCGTGGCATCGGCTATCCTTATCGGTCCTGACCCGGGTGCGATTGCGATGGGGTTCGTCCCCGGTATCCCCTCGGGGTCGCTGTACCTCATCACCGGCCTCATCGGAACGACCATCGTCGGATACAACCTGTTCCTGCACGCGAGTAACGTCCAGGAACGGTGGAGCGGTCCCGACGATATCGGTCACTCGCGCATCGACACAGTCCTGTCAATCGTTGCGGGCGGCGTGATCACGATTACGATAATGGTGACCGCGGCCGCAGCATTCGAGCCAGGGACCCAGATCAGCGATATCGGTCAGATGGCCGAACAACTGCGACCCATCGCGGGGCCGTACGCCGAACTGTTCTTCAGCATCGGCATCTTCGCCGCCGGGTTCACGAGCGCGACGACAGCGCCGCTTGCGGGTGCATGGGCGACTACAGGGGCGCTCGGCTGGGAATCAGACATGCAGAGCACTCAGTTTCGCGCCGTCTGGGGGACCATCCTCAGTGTCGGGGTGCTTTCGGTGTTGCTGGGTGGCAGTCCCGTCCAGATTATCGTGTTCGCACAGGTTGTCAACGGAATTTTATTGCCAATCGTCGCGGTGTTCTTGATATATGCGATGAACCAGCGGGACCTCCTCGGCGAGTACACGAACGGGTCGATAGCGAACGCCCTCGGCGCGATTGTGACGCTCATCGTCGTGTGGCTCGGGGTTCGGACGCTGCTCAGCGTCGCGGGGGTGCTGTAGATGGGCGGCCGGCGGATCGGTGTCGACGTCGGTGGCACTTTCACCGACGTGACGCTGTCGCTCGACGGCGAACTCGTGACTGCGAAAGTTCCGAGTACCGAAGATCAGAGCGAGGGCGTCATCGCCGGGATCGAGAAGGCCTGCAAAGCGGCCGACATCGACCCTGAGACCGTAAGCGAGTTCTCACATGCGATGACGGTCTCGGTCAACGCGTTGCTCGAAGAGGACGGCGCAAAGACCGCGCTCGTCACGACCGACGGGTTCCGGGATGTGCTGGAGATCGGTCGGCAGGATCGCCCGTCGCTGTACGACCTGTCCGCCGAAAAGCCGACGCCGTTGGTTCCCAGACGCCGACGCTTCGAGGTGTCCGAACGAACGACCACGGACGGTATCGAACAGTCCGTCGACGAGAGCGAAGTGCGGGCAATCGCCGAGCAGCTGCGCGAGATGGATGTCGAGTCCGTTGCCGTCTCGCTGCTGCACGCGTACGCGCACCCTGAAAACGAAACACGCGTCGCAGACATCCTTCGGGATGAACTCGACGTGCCCGTCTCAGCCTCACACGAAGTCCTCGCCGAGTTCCGCGAGTACGAGCGGACATCGACGACGGCCGTCGACGCGTACGTACGGCCGGCGATTGACCGCTACGTCAGCCACCTGACCGACCGTGCGCGGGACCTCGGACTCCCACAGCCCCGGATCATGCAGGCCAACGGTGGGATCACCGAAGCCGACACCGTCAGGCGGAACGCCGTGACGACTGTCCTTTCTGGCCCTGCCGCTGGCGTCGTCGGGGCAGGTTCGATGGCCGACGACGAGCAGGACGGGCTCGTCACGTTCGATATGGGCGGGACCTCTAGCGACGTGAGTCTCGTCCGTGATGGCGAAGCGGAGCGGACGACGGAGGGCGTCATCAACGAGCGGCCGATCAAGACGCCGATGGTCGACGTCGAAACAGTCGGGGCCGGTGGCGGGTCTATCGCCTGGGTCGACGCCGGAGGCGCACTCCGAATCGGCCCGCGCTCCGCCGGAGCTACGCCCGGCCCCGCCTGCTACGGGAAGGGCGGGACTGAGCCGACCGTCACCGACGCGAACCTCGTGCTGGGCTATATCGGCGCAAGTACCAGCCTGGGTGGCGAACTGTCTCTCGACGAGGACGCGGCGTACGACGCGCTTGCTGACCTCGCCGACGAGGCGGGTCTCGATGGTCCCCTCGAAGCCGCTCGTGGCGTCTATCGCGTTGCCAATGCGAACATGACCAGAGCCATTCGCTCCGTGACCGTCGAGCGCGGGTACGACCCGCGGAAGTTCGGGCTGGCTGCGTTCGGGGGTGCTGGGCCGATGCACGCGGCAGCCATCGCAGATAGCCTCGATATGGATCGGGTGGTGATTCCACGCGCCTCAGGTGTGCTATCAGCGTACGGCCTGCTCGCAGCCGACGAGAAGCGCGACGCAGTACGGACGTATCAGCGGTCGCTTGACGCCGTCGACCACGACGACGTCGATGCAGTCTACGAGGACATGGCCGACGAACTGCTGGCTGAGGTCAGCAACCGCGAGACGGCGACAGTGCGTTGCTCCGCCGACCTCCGGTACGCCGGCCAGAGTTTCGAACTTACCGTGGATGTCGACCGGCCGTTCGACACCGCGGACGCACGCGAGCGGTTCGCCACAGCCCACCAGTCCGCGTACGGGTATCGAGCGGACGAGTCGGTCGAACTGGTGAACTGTCGCGTGACGACGACCGTCGAACGAAGCGCGCCGCCGGTCGAGTACGCCGCGGAGGGCGACCCACAGAAAGGGTCCCGGGAAGCAGTGTTCGCCGACGCAGTCCGCGAAACACCAGTCTACGGACGGGCGCAACTGCCACCACAGGATAGAATCGACGGCCCCGCGATTATCGAGGGCGATGAGAGTACAATTGTCGTCCCGCCGGCCTGGAACGTCTGGGTCCGCGATGACGGGACACTGATAATGGCGGTGAGCGACACATGAACGACGAAGCCACGACACCGAGTGACGAACAGGAGGCAATCGATCCCGTAACGCTGGAAATCCTCAGGAACCAGCTTGAGAGTGTTGCAACCGAGATGGGCCACGTGCTCATCCGCGGGGCGTACTCCCCGAACATCAAGGAACGCCAGGACTGCTCGACGGCGCTTTTCGACGCGTCGGGTCGGATGGTCGCACAGGCGGAACACATCCCTGTACATCTCGGCGCGATGCCCGATGCGGTGGATGTTGTCCTCCAGAAGGACCCGAAGCCGGGTGACGTGTTCATCGTCAACGACCCGTTCGCCGGCGGGACACACCTGCCGGATATCACGCTCGTCTCGACGATAGCACCCAACGACGAGGTGATCGGGTATGCAGTCTCGCGAGCCCATCACGCCGACGTGGGCGGGAGTTCGCCGGGGAGCATGCCTCCGGGTGCAAAGGAGATTTACGAGGAGGGGTTCCGACTGCCTGCTGTTCGACTCGTCGACGGCGGCGAACCCAACGCGGCAGTTCACGACCTCATCCGTGCCAACGTCCGGACCCCGGACGAGCGTGAGGCGGACCTCCGTGCGCAGCGCGCTGCGAACGAACGAGCCGAGGAACGTATCGGTGAACTCCTCGAAGAACACGGGTCGACCTTGCTCGATGCGTTCGATGCCGTCATCGAGTACTCCCGCGAGCGGGTTGAGACGGAACTCGACGCGCTTCCGGACGGAACGTATCGAGCGCAGGATATCCTCGAAGGCGACGGCGTGACCGACGCCGACATCCCGATCACGGTGGCCGTCACCATCGATGGAGCCTCGGTTTCTGTCGACTTCGCCGGGACCGCCGATCAGGTGGCGGGCAACCTGAACGCGCCGCTTTCAGTCGCAAAGAGCGCGGTCTATTTCGTCGTCCGAGCGATCACCGACCCGGAGATTCCGCCGAACCACGGCTGTTACGAGCCGGTGTCCGTCTCCGCGCCTGCAGGGTCAGTACTCAACCCGGACGCGCCCGCTGCAGTCGTCGGCGGCAACGTCGAGACGAGTCAGCGCGTCATGGATGTCACACTGGCGGCACTCGCCACGGCAGTCCCCGACAGGGTTCCTGCCGGTGGACAGGGAACGATGAACAACCTCATTATCGGCGACCGAGCCGGGGAGTTTACCTATTACGAGACAATCGGCGGCGGGTTCGGTGCCCGGCCCGGGAAAGACGGGATGGACGGCGTACAGGTCGGCATGACGAACACGCTCAACACGCCTGTCGAAGCGATGGAGACCGAGTATCCGCTCCGGGTCGAGCGGTACGCGCTGCGTCCGTCGAGCGGCGGCGACGGCCGATACCGCGGCGGACTGGGCCTCGAACGCACCGTCACCGTCGAGACCGACGCAACCGTGTCACTGCTGACTGAGCGCCGACGAACGGCCCCCGATGGAATCGACGGCGGCAAAGACGGCGCGACAGGGGAGAATCTTGTCGACGGCGAGCCAGTTCCCGCGAAGGCTTCCGTTGACGTCGAGGCCGGGTCGACAATCTCCGTCCGAACACCCGGCGGCGGCGGGCACGGCGACCCAGCAGAGCGGGACCCGGAAGCGAAAGAGCGGGACCGACAGGACGGAAAGGTAGACAACCAGTGACGTATTGGTTCGGTTGTCCCTGATAGAACACGACCGAGCTGTGAAGCGGTTTGTTCGAGCGCTACGCTCATACGACAGGAACACAGTACTGTGTACTGAGATGAAGGTCCCGATCGGAATCACGACCCTCCACCTTTCACAGAAGAGCGCGCTTCTGTTGCTCCTCGCAGTTGGCCTTCTCGGGTTTGGGGGGTACGACTACGTCCAGCAGTCACAGGCGGTCGACAACGCCGTTGCCGTCCAGGCAACCATCACCGACGCTCGCGTCGACCGGATGGAAGGCGGTCGTGGGATCGACTACGAGCCGGAGATTCGCTACACGTACCAGTATCAGGGGGAGACGTACACCAGCGAGCAAGTGTTCCCGAGCACGGGCGTTCGGACGTACTCCGACCGGTCGAGAGCAGAGTCAGTGGTCGAGTCCTACGAGCCGGGAGCAACGACCCGCGCGTACGTCTCACCGGCCGACCCGAACGACGCGTTCCTCGTTCGAGAGCGGACGCCGTGGCCACTGCGAGCCATCGCCATCGGCGGTTTCCTCTCTGTCATCGGGGTGCTGGCCGGGCTGGGGGCGAAGAGCCCGGGTCAGCAGGAGCTCCGTCCGGCAAGCGAGGTGCAGCCAGCGCCACGCGAGACCTGGGTTGACAGTCACGGCGAGACAGTTCACCGGCTATCGAAACAGGGACTCGGTGTTTGTTTCGTCGGGTTCTGGCTCTCGCTGGTTGCGCTGGTTTTCGGTCTCCTGAACACCACCGGTGGGTTCGGAGGCCCGCCACAGGAGATTCAGGCAGAACTTCTGGGACCGGTCGGGCTCTCGATGCTCGCGGGGTTCAGCTTCTGGGTCGGGATGGTCCTCTCACTGTGCCTGTATGGCGTCTGGTCGTTCACCGAATACCGGCAGCTCCGGCAGCGGCTGTCTGCGTCAAAACCGCCGAGTCCGTTCAGACACCCGAGTCGGCTTGTTACGATACTCGGAACCGGCGACGGTGATTTGAGCGAGTACGGACAGCGTGTCCGGCTGACTGGATGGGTATTGCTGATTGCTGCCGGGATGACGGCGACGCTGGCGTATCTCCTCTACACTGCAAGCTGACCAGGCACCTGGGGTCGGACGTGTCGCTGAGTCGTGCCACCGATAGCTAGCTGTCTGCTGTGTCGATGGCTTCCTGCACACCGAGCCAGTTCGTGATGGAGCCGTCGGGACCGGTGAGTGGCACTATCGTCACTCGGTTTTTGAAGCGTGTGCCGTCCGCGCGATAGTTCCATAGTTCGACGGTTCGCCGTTCCCAGATGTCGATCCCTTCCTGAAGCGTTGCGACCGCCTCGGGGTCCGTGGCTGGTCCCTGCAGCAATCGAAGGTTCTCGCCGCGAAGCGTTGCCAGCGAGTACCCGGTCATCTCCTGAAGCGTCTGTGTCGCATATCGGACTGGGTTGTCCTGATACGCCGGGCCAGTGAGTGCCAGGCCCAGCGGGGCCGTCCCGAGTCGAACCATTTTCGCGATGTATTCTCGCTCGAAAGGAGTTACAGAGCCAGTCTCGAACCCATCGAGGGCCCGAATAATGCCTGCCGGCGAGTCCCCCGCGTGGTCCGGATCGACAGTCCGGAGCTGGTGTGTGTCGACAAGGTCCGGAAGTCGCCGGCGAAACTGCTCCTCGTCGAGCAGCATGGTTTCGATAAGTGCGTCCCTGAGTGCGGCCATGTTGGGAGTTGCCAGGCCTAGCCTTCGGAGGCACAAACTCCCGTCGGTATCCTGCATATGGCTGCTTGGACCTACCATTCATGCTGATAGAGTACCTGTTATAGATACGCGCTTGTCTCTACAATGTCTGAACACGAGTACCCGGTGGTCGGCCTTCCGACACCCAGCGAGACATACGGCCCCGGCGATGCTGTTGCCATCCAGCTTGATGCGCTTGAAACGAACGACAAGCCATGTGACGACGCGGGGATCATGACGGCGTACAACTTCGCCTCCCCGGCCAACCGCCGCTCGACTGGCCCCCTCGACCGGTTCATAGCCATGGTCGAGTCACCGCAGTACCGCCCGATGATCGACTTCGAAGAGGCTGTGCGAGGCCCTGTAGAGCAAGACGAGAACTACGCTGAGCAGCGGGTGACGATTACGGGACCGGATGGACGGACAACCACCTACGAGTTCGGTCTGTCAGTCCAGTCCGTCGGTGAGTTTCGAGGGTGCTGGCAAACCGACCGTGTTGTCGTGGTCTGATCGGGGGCGGCGACAGCTGAATCAGTGAGTTGTAACGTGTCGTGAATCGGGTTGCAATAGCGACGACCAGTTTTGCCCGTCGAGTACTCTTCCGACCTCTCTCATACACTGTTCCGCAGAGAACGCGCTACAGGTGTCGGCCTGCCAGCCACAGAGCCGTAAAATGGGTAATTCCCTTCGGTCAGAACATCCACCGCAGAGCAGCAACAAACACAGGCGAGCAATAGGGTATATTTGAAATAGCTACCGCCAAAGGGTACGGTATGAGGATTTCTATCGTCGGAGGGGGATTCGCCGGGCTGGCAGCAGCGCAAGTGGCTGAAGAGGTTACGTCGGACGTGCAACTCTACGATAAGGGCGCATACAGCGGTGATCGAAGGGGGGCTTGGGGGGAGATGGTCTGGGACTACTCGAAGCTGCCTCTGGATCGACATGTTCCGGGATACGTTAGAGAGGCTAATACCGGGATATTTGTCGGTTCCAACGGGAAAACAACTGTAACTGTTCCTGATGGCGTGATTTTGAACAGAGGGGAGTTAGAGAAACACTGGGCAGGCACGCTCGAACGGACAGAGATTGTAGAGAACGCAGACGTCGACGAAGCAGAGTTTCGAAGGCTATCTTCGGAGTCGGATCTACTGATTGATGCCACTGGTCAGTTCCCGATCTCACGCCGGTTTACGTCCCTATCCTATGACGTAGCGTGTCCGACGCTGAGCGGGAGGATTGAGGCTGACTTCTCCCATCTGTATCCTGAGCCAAGAGCACTTGCGTACGAGAATTACTTCCTCTGGATCGTGCCACAGTCACCGGAGGAGGCAACTGTCGGCCTCGGCTGTCGAGAGGACAAGCCCCCTGCCGAACTGTACGAAGATATGCGACAGTTGCTTGCAGAAATCGATATCGAGCCCCCAGAGCGTGAGAGCCTGTACGGCGGCACTGATGTCTCAAACGGGTTACGGAGCCTCTCACACTGTTCGTACGAGCTAAACGACTGTACAGTGCATATCGCGGGTGACGCCATCGGATTGGCAAACAGCCTGACGGGCTTTGGAATGATACATGCGGCACAGTCCGGCCGAGCTGCTGTGCGTTCCTTCCTGCAAGGGGAGTCGTATAAACGCAGGTTGTTGTGCCAGAACTTCTGGACGAAAGCGGTCACTGGTGTGGCTTCACCCATTCATCACACTATCGGATTAGACGGAATAGCTCAGTTGGCAAAGTCGGACATCGAGTATCAGGAGGCCTTCGAACCGCAGCAGCCAGCAGATATTCTGGGCGCTGTTCGAACCTTCATTTAGAGCCACTACTCACGGTTAGACACGCAGTCGGCCAGAGAGCGGTGTTCGGTCGGGAACCGTGGAGAGTGGTGGGACATGGTGTCGCTTAATTTTCAGGCGGGTCGTATTCGCTACCGATACGCTACTCTTGTCTGTATGAGTGCCAATTTGTCTCACAACTACTCACCAACCGTTTGAGCAGTCGGCGTAGCACAGATAGAGATACTCGTGTCAGCTCACCATGCCAGCTATGAAGATTAATCCTATCCTGTACCTATTTGATATAGCTATTTCTTATAGCCATCCATTATGTCCAAGTAGAATGACTATACAGCATAGCTGGTTAGTATAGCTAACGATTATAGCTGGAAAAGGTGGTCGAACAAGTTAGCGGACAAGGATAGTCAGCAAACGCAGCTGCTAGTTCTAGCCCTGTGCGATAGTTTACCTAGTCAGAGGTAGAGTCAAGCATAGCAAACAGGTCAGCCGTAGAGTGAAAGACAGTCGCAGTTCTACTCAGTGTAGAAGAACGGGTAAGGCGCTATCGGGAGGGGGACGACTGCTCCCAGTCGTACCCCCACTCACGGAGTTTTTCTGCGACAAGCTCCGGATTGTCCATGGCGACGACAAGGGCAGCCTCCAGCGCGTCGGTCTTGTATACGTCCTCGCCGACTGCATCTTCTAAATTGCGGAGAAAGGTGGACTCCCGCTCCTCAACCTCGGGCCGAATGAAAATCGGCCGTTGTTTACGATCTTGCTTGACGGAGTCCCGCCGAAATTTGTACGGGATGTCTGGTTGGGTCGTAGTTTCTACGGCAGGAGATTCGGTTTCGGTAGCTGGCATCGCATCCTGCTGGTCGTCCGTTTCCGCCTCTGTGTCTGTGTCCGCCTCTGCAAACGGATCGTCGCCTGAACCGGATTTCATGCTGTTGCCTCCTGTTCTCGGGTCTGACGGAGGTGTGCCGCCAGCTTTTCGAACTGCTCCAGCGTCTCGATTTCATAGTCACGTTCCCGACTCCGGTGTTCTTCGATGTATTTGAACGCCGAACACTGTTTGCGCCAACACCCCTCGAGCAAGGACGTTCGCTCACGGAACACGACCGGGATATCATACGACTGCGCACGGAGTCGTTTGAGCATCTCTTCTTGATCGTTGGTTCCTTTGAATCGGTTCGGTACAGCGGCCAACACACCGACGTTGATGTCTAGTGTGTCTTCAAGTCCAGTAACGAGGTCTGCCAGACCCTCGACGGACTGCTGGCCCTTCCCGCTCGGTTCGAACGGAATGACCAGGTTTCGTGTGGCGTGCAACGCGTTGTACAGTTTCACGTCTGCGGTTGCCGGCGGATCGATGATGACAGTGTCATACGCTGATGGAATGCCCGCGTCTTTTAATACACGAAGAAGTTGGACGTTCGGATTCCAGTTTTCACCGAAATCCGCTGCCTCTTCCTCGCGCCGCCGCAGATGTTTCGAGAGTACCTCCAGAGAGTTGTGTGCAGGGAGAACGTCGACACCCTCGGAAGTCTCAATCAGGTCAGCGAACGGCCCCCGTGGCCGTTCAACGAGGTGTCGAACTAAACTGTCGGCCTCTGAGTCCGTTCGGCGGTCCGCAACATCGAACAGGAACGAAAGGCTCCCCTCCTGGGGATCCATGTCGATTGCCAGTACGTCGTGACCAGCGCGGGCGTCGGCGACGGCGAGGTTCGCCGCCATCGTTGTCTTGCCGACACCGCCGGCCTCGCTGTACACGGTGTAGGTCAGCATACCGTATTGGATTCGCCGCACAGATATAAAGATTAGTCAGACGGTATAGCTATACCGTATAGCTATTTAATGTGTTTTCCCTGCCACACAACTGTTCCGTTCCCACGAGTGATTACGCAGTGAATAACCCCGCAAGCGTCTCGCGCATCTCTGCGCGGCGGTGAGATCGGGCCTCAGACTCGGAGAGATAGTTATCGAGGACGACCATTGCGGACGTCGAGCCCTGCTCAGCCGCAACATCTTCGAACCGCTCCGCAACTCGCCGGACAGCAGCACCGTACGTAGTATACCAGAATCGACGACCCGTTTTCGGCGTCGGCGTGGTGCCATCAACCGTGATACCTGCGGTCTCGGCCACTGACTTGAACCGACGACGGACGGTTTCAGCAGTTAGATGACCACTAGTCGCGGATGAAGACGGCAGAAGGTATCCAGACCACTCTGGATCAGCAAGCGCCTCAATCCGTCGCTCTACGGTCTCTAGACCGGCCAGCAGAGCCACTGTCCCGGGGCCGTTTTTCCGCTCGCCGTCACCGAACTCTATGTACGGATGGGAGTCATCATCCGGATCGAGATTGAGCTGTCGGATATGGAGCGATGCGACTTCACTCGGCCGCAGCCCCCACCCGCAACATGCGACCACAATGAATCGGTCGCGTAGCTCAGTCGCCGCTGTATATAGGCGCTGGACAGCGTCTCTATCGAGTGCCTGGTTATCCCATGATGGAGTCGTATCCCACCCAAACCGGATTTCGAGGTCGGCGAGCGGGTTGTACGCGGCAGTGCCGAACATCACTAGGTGCTTGTAGAACTGCCGTGTGTCTTGAACGTATTTACGCCGTGATGCAAGCGTCGTCAGCGCCTCATCTAGTTGGTCAAGCTCGTCGAACGTCGCTGCAACCCGATCCATTTCTGCAACGCGTTCATCGGGATTCTCCAGCGGTGCGAGCAGATCTTTTGTATCGTGGATATTGGTATATACTTTCATGTAACGTCGCAAAATAGACCGACGTGTGTCGATTGTCGCATCAGCGCGCCCCCGTCGAGTCGAAAGTTCTGCGAGGTATTCCTCGACGGCTTGCTGTGTATTGTCAGCGAGGAACTCGAATGACCCCGATTCAATCGGTGCTTCCGGTACCCCGATCTCGTCGTAGAACTGCCCCGGAGAGAGGTCAAACCGGCGCTGGAGATGCTTGACGAATCCCGGGAACTGTCGGTTCAGCCATGCGTATGTGGGGGTTTCAACTGTTGGATTGAGGCCGTCGTCTTTCATCGCCGGCACAACGGTCTCACGGTAGAATGATTTGCAATCGGTCAGGTCCATCGTTGAATAGCGAGTTTCGGTCATTGTCTGAGTGGGTAGGCAGCGTGCTATCCCTACTGGGTCCTCTGAATCGTCGGAATTTCGTATGTATTGTATTTCAATCGGAGTACTAATAATTTGTCTTGTGTTGTTTTCTCACGCAGAAACCCACAACAAGACAAATACTGGGAGTTAGAGGGGCAAATAGTATAAACTGTATATAGCTATATCAAATTTCACCTCGGAGGTGTTGAGACTACAGCGGGTGTAGCGGGGCTGTAATGTATGTATTTAGACGGCTCTGGTGAATCGCTGGACAGCGTCGGCTTCGACCGTTAGAACTAGTGGAATGAAGCGGGAAACCGCCGATGCTCTATGTCGAAGATCTCCCGCTTCACAAACAAAGCGGTCCAGTTAGCTAAAAATGCTGTTGGTGAGCGAGGCGAAGTCGCCGCCCCCGAAGGGGGTGGCGGCTTCGCCGAGTATGCGGTGGTGTCGCTGCACTGTCTGCGGGTTTACCTGGAGAAATCCTACCGAGAAGCACTCGATTTGCTGAGTGAGA
>NZ_LIUF01000015.1 GCF_001280425.1 Haloarcula rubripromontorii
TTTCCGACAACTACGACCGCTCTCACGGAAATTTTCCTGCGCGAACTGCGGCAAAAGCACGATGTCGAAACTGCCGTCTTTCTCGTTGATGGCGCTCAACACCTCCAAACTGCACTTCAACGAGCTGGCCTCCGATTTCAGACGTGTCGCCACGGAAATCGGAACGCTGTCGAACGGATTTTTCGAGAACTGAAGCGTCGAACCTCGTCGTTTTCGAACTGCTTCAGTCACGTCGAACCGGAAACAGCCGAAAATTGGTTGCAAAGTTTCGCTCGCTGGCACAATGCTCCAAACTAAACACTACCGTACATAGTCCCCACCGAGATTGCTATCTTTGAGCCTTCTCTTCCGTGAGATCGTGGATTTCCGCTGTTTCGTGGTCTTTCCCTTCGACTACCCCCTCTCATCCTCTTCCCAATTTCATATCGCACACGGGGTGTGGGGGTTCGACCTCGTGTGGACGGTGGTTAACCAACAAATCTACTCCAATCGGCTATCTCGTTGGTTAATTTACTCTCTATCCGCGAACGCGGTCAACTCTGTCATCCGTACCTCCGCGAGTTCCCGGCGAATCTCCGTCCGATCCCAACCGAGTGGTGACAGCACGCTCTCGACAGCTCGGATCAGCTGCGTCTCGTAGTACGAGGCGTCGTAGGTCTCGATCTCCTCGTGGGTGAGGGCGACCCGCTCTCGTGAGGTTTTCTTGTCGTCGACGACCACGTACTCGATATCTTGTCCAGGATGGACAGCGAGATCTTGGTTGCGAGCCCGTTTCAGGGCCGCCACGTTCTGTGTGTTCTGCGTATACCCCTCCAGCGGTTTGGAGACGCGATTCCGTTCGACGAGGTCCTCGATTGGGACCGTTCCAGCATGGAGGCGCGTGACGGCGTCCTGAAGACTATCGATGACCGTGTCAGGCGACCGAGTCGCATCAAACTGTTCGAGACAGTCCCGCTGGACCTTCTCGATAAACGGTGGTGTCGACCGTTGCCGCACTTCAATACCTCTCACTTTGAAATCGTCGGCGCCGGCGACTTTGCCGAAGTACTTCGTCAACGCGCCGGCGTCGCTCTCGCGCTGCGGGACAAACGCGACCCAGTCGTAGTGGGCTTCGTGTTCGAGTCGGATCTCGACGGTCTCCGTAATTTCCGTCGCGAGCGCCTCGAGGTCCTCGCGGTCATCGTCGTCGATGTCGGGATCGGGAGTCACCCAAATTGAGTCAACGATGCCGTGGACGACGCGCCAGCCCCCTGACTCCAAGCGTTGCTTCGCCGCTAACAGAATCTCGCGAGCGTACGCGTTGATCGCTTCGTGACACTCGATCCGCCCGAACTTCGCATTACTGAACCCTTGATACCCGAAGCAGGCGACGAGAATCCACTTCAGCGCACCCGATCGCCCCTCAAGCTCTTCGAGTCGGTCCTCGTCGGGATCGTCTCGCTGCTGTTCGCGACGGATGGCCGCCTTGATTTCGTCGCGAGCGTCGATGATGGGTTGGAGGACATCAACGAGGTAGCCGCGTTCGTCACAAACCGAGTACCCGAGTACGGGCACGTCGTCGCGATCGCGATGACACTCACACCGGATGACGTCGGGCGAGACGTTCCTGGTACAGATGATGTTTGGGTAGAGACTCGAGAAGTCGAGTTCGTGGACGTCCTCGTGGACACCAACCTCGGGTGCGAAAATGAAACCGCCCCGGTCGGCGTCGTGGAACGTTCCCATCGGCTTGAAGAACTCGTGGCGCCAGGAGTTCCACGGAACAAGGACGCCACGGTCGTGAGCTTCGCCGATTTGGATAGTTGTGAGAACGTTGCCGATGGATGCCCACGCGAGTTCTTGGACCGGCTTCTTCGAGCGTGAGACGAGGTCAAGGACGCCGTCAAGATTCGTCTCCCCGTAGAAGAATGTGTTGGACTTGTCGATGATCGCGCGACCGGGCATGTTGTATCGCGCTGGCGAATGCCCGACCTGCCCGTAGCTCGCGTACGTCGATTCGCTGGCGAGTTGCTGGTAGTCGACCTCGGGCCACCGACTGAGCGTAAACCCATCGACGCCGGTGGTTGTGGCCATCTTGTACAGTGTTGGGATAATCTCGCTCGTCGAGCGGACCAGGATATCTGGATCCTGGGTCTCAATCGCGGTTTGGACAGCTGTCAGGATATCTTCGGGCGGTCCCGTCCAGGTTTCGCCGGCCACAGTCAACTCTCCGTACGTGTCCCCGCTCGTTTCGGTCACTGGCACACTGAGCTGTAGTGTCGAGAGCTCATTCGCCGGCGTTGGATCGATATCGTTCTCCAGACAGTAACGGAACTCCCGTGAGAAGTCAACGTTGAAGCAGGCGAGATCGCCGACCGGATACTCGCGCAGCTGGTATGCTTGGCGTGCAAGCGTTGTGACGCGATCGATGTGGTTAACGTCGACGGCGAGAACACGCTCGTCATCACGACGGAAGCCGAGCCGACGGGTGACGACTTCCGTGGTGACGACATCCGGGTGACGCTCGTACTGTGTCTGAAGTGCTGTCAAGTCGATATCGTCCTCAGGCGAGCGTGCAGCGACGTAGAATCGTGGCGTGTACTCTTCGCGTTCGGTCGGGACGGCACCGTCGGGCGTGGCCTCCCACTCGAGCACGCGGCCATTGTCGAGGAAATCGATTGCAAACGGCATTGCTATATTGGGTTGGATACCGGGTCCAGTGATTTCATCGGGAAGTCTGACTTCGAACAGTACCGTTCTGCCAGTTCCATCAGTGCTCGAGTCCGGCGAATATCCGCGACGTTGTGCAAAACCAGTTGTTCGAAGGCCCCGTTCTCCCAGGCGGTGACTGCTTCTGCACTGTCTGCGAACGGATCCACGTCGCCAAGACCGGCCCCGATAAGTTCCTCGTAGACCCCGTCCAGCGTATCCTCTGTTGTGTTGAACCGTGATTCGAAGACATCCAGCACTTCGACGTACGGAAGCTCAGCGAATGGCCATCCGAGATTGTGGGTGGTGAGCCGCGTTCGGAGGAATGGCAGGTCGAAGCCACCGTTCCAGGTGTCGCCGTTGTACGCAATCAGTTTATACTCCTGATCGGCGAGCGTTGCGTCGACAAATGCCGTCATCGCTTTGAGGAGCGCTGCCTCGCTGTCGTGGACTGAGAGTGTTATCGGCGTCTCCAGTTCCTCATTGAGGCGCTGTTCGAGCTCGGGCGGTGACGTACAACCACCCAAATTGAGAAATACGCGGGAACTAATTGCTGCGTCGAACCCGACGACAGTCAGCCGGTCTGTCGTTGCGAACCCCGTCGTCTCGATATCGAACGCGACAGTCTTGAGGTCCGTCATGGGTCGTTCTCCTGGCGTCGCTGTCGGTCTCGGCGCGTTTCCAGAGTACCTTCCAGCTTTTCGATTCGCTCCTCGTGGTCATCGAGTCTGGCTTCCTGTTCGAGATCGATGCTGAACAGTGCTGGTACGATCGGATTCTGGTGGTTCAACAGGCCACTCGCGTCAGCATGCTCCCGTGCGTACTCGAACAGCTGTTCGAAGTGTGGTTGGTCGCGACGGCGGAGTGCTCGCCTGAAATCTCCCCAGCGGTCTTCAATGGCCTGCAGGGCATCACGATACGTTGGGTTCGTGCGCCCCATCGCTATCGCCCTCCAGCGCCGGCAGCGGTCCACGCGTCAAGCAGCGGACTCCCTGCGACTGAGACAGGTTTCCCGTTCGTTGTGACGCCCGTACCGACGCCATTGGGGGTTGTTGCAGGTGGGGCAGTTGTCAGTTCCACCCCAACATGCGTTGCGCGAGCATCCAGCAGCTGCCGCCAATACGCAAACGTTGTCTGATAGTACGCGCCGTCGTCGACGGGATAGACGAGTGTCTCGAAGTCCTCGCCGACGAATCGTGGCCCCATCCGAGTTTGCTTGCACTCCAGATGATGGTCGGCGGCCGTCGCGACTGGTGCCGAAAATTCATCGTGCTCGCTGCGAGTGACCAGGACGGGAATATCGTAGCCATCAGCGTAGGTCGCTAGCCGCGCGAGTGTCCGGGCCTGGAGAATCTCCGCGTGCTCGTCGCTGAGGGTGTTGTCCGTGCGATACTGGGCGTCGACCGCTGGTGCAACGATGAGCGACGGAGTATGTGGCGACGAGTCGTCGTCCCGCTCAGGTGGCCGCTGATTACCTAACTGGGATGTGCCGGTCGATTGCTGGATGAACTGGTTCACTGCTGCCGAGAGTTCGTCGACGGCACTGTAGTGCTGATAGGCAGTGAAGCCTCGAGCGACGTCGATGCGGTCTAACAGTCGCTGGCTTGGGGCCATCTGTGCCAGCGTGGTCGTTGTCGCATGGCCGTTGGCGTCAATCCAGAAGGCGGGGCCCTCGTGCATGAGGAGATGGTCAAGGACGAGCGACTGCAGAATCGGGACGCCGCGGCTGCCATTGATGTCCAACAATGTGATACCGTTGTCAAGCGACGGAAGCAAGATGTCGTCAGTTGCTGGGTCGGCTCGGTCTGCAAGAGACTGATTGCGATCAGTCCCGCGCATGGGTTGAGTAACCAATAATCGATTCGAAGCTGAGTGGTCTGGCATACTCAACTAGATGTTCACAGACCCGATAAGCCGCGGCGTGTCACTTCCATGTTTCAGGGAATCCTCTCTAGCACTCTGGAACTCCCTGCTGTCTCCGGTTTTTCGATTCTCCAGCCCGTTTCCGCGAATCTCTCCGGAATGGTCTGGTAGGCTATTAACCAACAACCATAGCCGAAGTAGTCCGGTTGTTGGTTAACAGCAAGATATCGAGTCGAACTGCTGTTCGACCCTCAACTCGTCGGTGACCTAATCGACTCAGTGACTACCGAATACTGTCGATCACGGCTCGTGCCTTGGGCTACCAGCAGGTTGTACTGAATCATCTTTGACAGATAGGTTCGGATAGTCCGTTTGGTTCGGGGGTCATCGACAGCATCACTGTAGCGTTCGTGAATCTTGCTGGGCCCTACTGGCCCATATTCTCGGATAACATCGTAGACGGCTTGCTGGTGGGGTGTAAGCGAATCGAGACTCGTCTGTCTGATTTCTGCGCGAGCATCGTCCGCTGCGTCTCGCAACATCTCGTCGGTAATAGTCGCTTGGTCCTCTCTGTCGGCTGTGCTAGCCGCGATACGGAGAATCCCGATTGCAAGGCGGGCGTCACCGGCGGCAGCGTCGGCGATATGATACAGTTGATTGTCGGTAATCACATTCTCGTCGAGCCCCCATTTTGCGCGAGCATGGAGAATATCGTATAGCTGCTCGTCGTGGTACTTGTCCATCCTGACGTGTTCGCTGGAGCGCAGCCGACTTACGAGCCGGTCGTCGACGCGGCTGAACAGCTCTTCCTCTTTGTTGGCGATACAGACCAGGGCGAACTGCTCCAAACTGTGGAGGTCGTAGAGAATTCCGGGATCCTCCAGTTGGTCGACCTCGTCCAGGATAATCACCGCTCGGGGCCCGTCGTGCTGTTGGAGACGGCCGACGAGTTCGTCGTGGGGCGTTGACTGTCGGTGGATATCGATGGTTTGGCCGAGATCGTCGAGGATCTGGTACAGCGTGCGGAACCGGGTGTAGTTACGCCAGCAATTCACGTAAGTACTCTCAACATCCAGAACCTCCTCGCGAAGACGTTCGGTAATGAACTTCGAAATACAGGTCTTCCCGGCGCCGCTAGGGCCTGTGACGATGGCGGTGTCGGCGGGTTCCCCGTTCGTGATTGGTTCCAGAACGCTGGAGAGGTGGTTCACTTCGGCGTCGCGATGTTCGATCTCCTTCGGTATGAAGCCCGCCCGAAGCACACGAGCATCGCGAATCATGGATTGATCAGTAAATTGGTTGTGCAGCACGGTATATAATGGTGGCTGGGTGATTTCCGGAAACTGAGTAGCTACCATGCGTATGCCTCGTCAATTCCGCCGTTGTCACCTGATTCCGTTTCCGGCAAACCGTCGTTTCCTGGATTTCCGGAACGGCTGTAGAACGGCTAGAGAGAGTTTGGAGTCTAATTCTGATTACAGGGATAAGTACAACCAGTTCACCATTTCGCAGTCATGTGGGATTTATATACTTTCATCAACGTGTGTTTGTAAATGGCTACAACCTCCAACGATACCTACTCACTTGACGACGCGAAGGAGGAAATCGATATTCTCCGGCGTGTCGAAGACGAAGTCGTCAACGCTATCGAGAACGCAGAGAGCGAGGATGTTCTCGAATATCTTATCGAGAAAGAGAAACTGGATACCCGTCACGACGGGCAGCGAGGGCTCGGAGCAGTACGACGCGCAGTTCTACAGTCCCCAATTGCTTCTGATCGTCTCAAGCGTGTGGTTAGCCTCCGTGGTGACGAAACTCCGGAGGACATTCTTGTCCCGAAAGATGTGATGCGGAACGCAAAAGTGGCCCTTGAAGCAGGGAAACCAGTCGTTCTCTATGGCCCAACGGGGACAGGCAAGACGACGTTCGCCAAGCAGCTCGCGCGTGAGACTGGCATCGGTTACGCGCTCCACACGGCCACTCCGTCATGGACTCCGTCGGACATCATAGGGGGAATCAGTCCTGATTACACGGGCGACTCACTGAGCTATCGGACCAAACTCGGCTGCGTCTCGGAAGCTGTGCAGCGTGCTCGGGAATTCAACGTCGAGTATGGCGTCATTCTGGACGAGATCACTCGGGCGGATATCTCCAAAATCTTCGGCCCGCTGTACACTGCTATCGAGAATCCCCACCAGACGATTTTCGAGACAGACGAAGGCGAGACTATCGAGCTTGACGAGCGGGTAAACATCATCTGCACGATGAATATGTCCGACCGGACGGTCAACGAGTTGGACAACGCTATCACCCGTCGGTTTGCGATGATCGAACTTGATGAGTACGAGGAGGACAAGCGCCGACAGTTGTTCAAAGACTGGATTACCACGCACGTCAGCGAACAGACCGACTTAGAGGATAGTGATATCCTCCGCCTGTTCGAGCGTGACTATAAGGGAATCAACCACGGTCATGAATCGACCTCCCAGGGCTCGATCATGCGATTCGGACCTATGCATTATCGTGACGTCGCTGTGTTCCTCGGCGTCGCGTGCAGAGAGGGCGGGGAGTACGAACATGACCAGACTGATGCCGTCGGGCAAGCCTTCAGGACGTACATTGTCCCGCGGCTCCTGAACGCGGCAGCATTCCCGCAGGTCGAGCGTATCGCAGAACATTATCGTGCTCTGAACGGAGAGTTCGAGGACTTCGACCTCTCGCCGGCAGCCGAACTTGCCGAACGGGAGCTCGAACAAGAGCGGCGGCAGATGGGCTCCTACGATTCATGAGTGCCGTCGACGAGGTGTATCAGTACGATCAGGATACGTTCAACGTCCCTGAGCGAGGCGAAATTCGGATAGAGGGATGTCCGGCATCCATCACTGACCAGCTTCGTCGTGCGTCGTTCACGCGGGAGAGTCCAGGCGTCTACACGAAGAGCCAAGCCACACTCGATGACGACAAAGAGTATCAGGTTGTCACGGTCACTGTCGACGGCGAAGAAGATGCGGTCCTCCATGTCGAAGCGACTGACATCATTGGCGTGGTGAGCCTGACGCCGTCGTCGAAGATCCAAGTCGATCCCAAGATCGAATGGGAGCATATCTTCGATATGCTACTGGCGGTGTACGATCAGAATCGATCTATCGAATATCACGGCATCCCGCTGCAGGACTTCCTCTCGGACGACATCCACCTTGACGACGTGTTCGTTGTGCTGGCGATCAACTACCTCGACGGGTTGGAGACAATACAGCGTAACGGCTACATTCGGGACCTTATCATCCGGCGGCTCGACAGCCACGACGGTCGCGGGGAAATCGATGTCGAGCAGACGCTGATGAACCACGCACGGGGGAATCTGGAGCCACACTGGATACGCAACGAAACGGAGTACGACAACGCCGCGAACTCCCTGCTGCACTACGCTGGGAAGACCCTCATACGGCTCTTCCGAGAAAATGCCGCCGAGAACGACCACCCGGCGTATGATCGAATCTTCTCCGAGGTCCACCGGGAAGTGGAGCGCCTAGAGAGCATGGGCGTCGGCAGCGGGCTGGACCGGATGGACACATATCGTCAACTCTCCCTACACGACCTGCCCACCCAGCGTCAGTACTACCGAAAGGCGTTCGATGTCGCCAAGGCCATCATGTCGTCGTCGCTCGGCCAGCAGCTCCGCGACGGGCCGCGAGAGCTCGTCGTCGACTACGTGCTCAACATGGAATCGCTGTTCGAGCAGTACTCGCAGGTGGTCATCGAGCGTGAACTATCGGATATCAAGTCTTACGACCACCTCGATGAACTCGACGACGTGACGCCGGTCAGATCGCCATCAGTCAATCCCTTTGAGGGCGAGGGGAAAGTGTCTCACCAGCCAGACCACGCACTGCAGGAAGGCGAGGAGACGCTTGCTGTGCTTGACTCGAAGTACTATGCGGAAGGACATGACCCGGTGAAGGACTCTTCGTCGCGGTCGCGGCTGTTCAGCTATGCGTACCTCCTCCATGCTGACCGACTAGCGTTCCTGTGTCCGCTTCTGGAACCGAAGCGTCGTCGCGTCGTACAAACCGGTGCGGAACTGCAGATACTCTCACCCGATGAGTTCTCGTTGGAAGCGTACGACAGTGTTGTCCACCAATATCTACACGAGGTTCTCGTTGAGGACGTTCCCGAACTCGATGCATTCCGAGCTGTCGCAGAGTACGAACTGTGCCTTGACGGCGTCGACGAATCAGATCTACACCGAGCGAAGCAGATGAGCGGGCCGTTCACGTTCAAGGACGCCAAGGACTTCTCGCTCCGTGTGATCAAGGCTGCCGCCGACGAACACTCCTACGACGTTCGGAATCGGTATGACTTGGAGCAGGAGGGTGGCTGGACGCGAGAGCAAATCGAGCTGAAGTGCGCCGACCGGTATGAGCACGCGACGACCTGTGTGCCCGTGTTCTGTCGGGAAGACGGAGAAGAGTGGATCGACCTTTATTTCTTAGTGAATGGTTCGGGTGAAGTCGAGAAGGAAGGGCCATTCAAGTTGTTATAACTTCTTATGATGGTATATTAACCAGTTATAGTGAGAGAACGGTCGCTGGAATATAGCCGAGAACACCCGCAACCAGACCGCTAATGAAAATAATCCAGACAAATTCCCATTTCAAGCCCCATTTTAATTCTTCAAATGAGGTAGCTGCACCATAGTTGATGTATATGTATCGAGTCAAATCTCGGTGAAGAACTATCGAGAATATCACTAAAATCGCGGTTCCGAAGTCATTGAACAACTCGGTAACTAGAATTCCAACAGGTAAGCTGACGAGGAGAAATAGAGACGCCAGTACCGTTATGAGTCCTATACCTCTGAGTGTATTTTCCGGCCGAGGCGATGACTCTTTATCCATTACTACTTCAATCATATTACGACAGTAATCCGCGGTAGACCGGAGTAGTCGACCGACTGGATTTTCGCCAGTCTGTTGATAAATAATTCTCCGCCACGTCTCTACATATTCACCTAAAATAAATTCATCGAGAAGTACAAAAAAGAGAGAGACACCGATACTTAGGCCAACAAACGAAACAACTGGCTGCAGAATTTGAAAGGCTGCTTCAATATAGATACTAATAGCCGCAATTGCTCCGATAAGAGCCACTTGTAGCAGCTTGGCGCTCCATCTAACAGAACGTTTGATTTTTCCGAGATCGGGAGCTGTCGCTCTGTTAGCCATCACTCGAAGTAACATTATTAGAAGGACTAATCCAAGGGCGAACTGAAATATCCAATAATAATTCCATTCAGTGCCAAGTCCAAAAACAAACACAGAGACTAGCGTAACTATGATTGACTCCACAGCGACTGCGTCAGAGCCGATACGCTTCTCGTGGTTGTCAGGGGCCACAATCAGAACGGCGTAACCAACCAGTCCCCGTCTTCCTTTCGCTCCAGTTGCGGTCCGAACACTTCTTGCAGTGAGTGAAGTTCGTCTCCGTCTCGGAGGTCGTAGGTCTTCCCACTTCGATGGAACGACCCGTCGACGACGAACTGCACAGTCGGGCTCTGGTACTCCAGATCGTTCGCTCGGCGATCCATCTCACGGGCAAGGTCCGTAATGAGGTCGTCGTTTCGGAAGGCGTCTGCGAGGCCGACGACGCTCACCGTATCGGGGACATCGTCGTCTTTGAGTCGCTGGAGGAATTCCTGGACCGGTATCTGGTGGTCAAACGCATCGTACTCACCCTCGATGATGAGATTGTAGCGGCCGGGAATTTGGCCTGGACCTGCCATTCTTGAATTATACTCTCTCAGCAGCGCATTAAGTAATTGTGCTGTCAGGCGGTTCGGGCTTGATGAATCGTGGATTCCTTGTCTACAGTCTCTCTACCGGTAGCGATGCAAAGTTCTATATGCTGTCGTACGGTATATATGTGTGAGCGCAGAGGTGCTGCGTGGAGCCTGTGTGACCATGGCCCGCAAGCCCAGCGGCGTAAGCCAATGGGTGTAGAAGACGGACGTGGGCGCAGGAAACGCACCTGATTTCTACACCTCAGAGAGACGGGTAGCGAGTTCTTCATAACCTTCTCGTCGAGCATACTGCACAATCGGCCGGACAGAGGATTCGAACTGAACCGGTTCCCCGCCACCCATCAAACCCTTAAACCAACAGTTCATCCGAGTTGGAACGGTTTCGGCTCTCCGTTGCTCAATTGGTTCCGTGGATACGGGAGTGGAGGAATTCACAATCTCGTTGTATGCCGGTCCCCAGAGATTGTTGAATTCCTCTTTGGTTACTGGGGCAGTCGGCGTCACCTCAGAACAGTGTCGAGGATGATCGATCTGGTATGCAAGATGACTCGCACAGAGGTCGGCGAGCAGGGATGTAGGATAATACAGTTCTGACTGGATACAGGTAGCCATCGGTGGACAGCTACCTGAGATTCCCGTGATTGCCCGCCCAAACCGGTCCGCCTTGTCTTCGTTACCGTCAAGAATTACGAGCGAATCTTCGACTCCCAACTGTTCAGCGAGAACAGCAGATTGAACTGCCTCAACACGCTCTGAATCAGACCCGTCTTGGCCGAGATGAGCAGTTGCTTTCAGATACTGACTATTCTTCCGAACGACCGTTTCGAAGAACTCAACGCTGTCTTCGTACGTCAAGTCGTGCGATTTGTCCCGAAACGGGAAGAACGGGTATCCTTCGGCCGCAGCGTAGATACTGTCCAGAATAGCCAACTCATCAGTACGTTCCGCACTCACGGCAACAGTGATAGTGATGTCACCGATGGTGCTCGCATCGATTGCGATGGATCGCTCGTAGGCAGCTTCGCCGGCACGAAATGGACGCACAGATGACTCGAAATCACTCCTTATTGTTCCTTGAGCGTTCCGTTTGCTGATCGTGACGACTAATATCTGTCGTCAACCTCCAGAGGGGTGAAACGCAGGAGAGCGTGAGACGCTTCCAATCAGTAACTCGTGATATCTCGGTCGCCAAGCACCCGCGTGTAAGTGTCGTCGCCGGTCACGTCGGCGAGTCGGCCGGCGAGTTCGCGCATATCGTCGTCAACATCCCACTTCTCGACGTAGTTCTGGACGGCCTGGCCCTTCTCGTAGCGGTAGCGGAGGAACTGGAGTTTATCGAGGTTCGAGAGGTGGTCGTCGCTGTCGCCGTTGACGCGCTCTTGGATGTACGCCTGACGTTTTTCGTTGTCCCACGTCCCAAGTTCGAAGCCGTCGTCCTGGTTGTACAGGCGCATCTCCTTGAGGTCCTCCGGGTTGGCATTGGTCCCACGGGAGAGCTTGTTCACGTCGTCGTAGGAGACGTTGGCCGTGTCCAGCAGGTCGATGAACACGTCCTCGACGCCGATGTCGCTGGCCTCCTGGATGATGCCGTATATCTCCTGGACGACTTCCTTGGCGGACATGATGTCGCCGTCACGCTGGACCTTCCCGTGGTGTTTGGAGTACTCGCGGAAACACGCGCCCATCTCCATCACACCGATATCGCCACGCGAGAGGTCGCGGTTCTCTTCCAGTTGCTTTCGGGTCCGGCGGGCCGTGCGGTAGATGTCTCGGCGAAGAGAATTCCAAGATACTGATTCTCGATCAGTTGCAGGTCGGGCAACTACAATAATATCGAAGGACACTGCCTCGCCCTCAAAGAATTTGTTTTCGTCGGCAGAGATGGGATATGTTGCCGTTACTTCGAACCCTACATCACAGAGGGCAGAAAGCAATTCACCCCATGACTCTGAATCACTGTGGTGGTAAGTGAATGTGAGAACACCATTTGATTTCAGAGATGTATGGATTTTATTGAACGCTTGCCTAATTTCATCTTCGAACTCTTGTGCGCCCTTCTGGACTGCAGGATTAGCTACAATACTCTCCGTCCGGGGCGTTCTTTCTGGCTCAAAGTGCTCGTAATCCTCATGAAGCACAATCTTCTGCCAAACATAAAAGAAGTCGGACAGTTCTGAATATATGACGTTATCGTAGTATGGTGGATCCGTAATCACAGCGTCAAACTCATTTTCCTGATCTAAGGTTCGCATATCCCCGCATCGAACGGAAGCAGATTGACCCACAGAATATTCCATTGGAGCGGTTTCGTGAGTATCACCATCTTTAATATAGCGCTCAGTTGGGTTACGAGCGTACTCAACACCTCTTATTACCATATCTCTGATTGACTCAAACGTTCCTCGACCGTATTCTGCGCCCCATACGTTACCCTCACAAGGTTTCTGAGGGGGATCAAATGAGTTGGATTTATAGAGATTTACTATTCCATTCCGAGAATAGTCGTATCCTACCATCATATTGTTTGTCCGAAGAATATTACTTGCTGTCAATAATAAAAACTCTTTGACATTTTGGTTTTCATATGAATCAATCTCTCTAAATAGCTTTGACAGCGAAAGTAACTGACGCTCATTAAACATATCGGTCCAGTCAGAAAATCCTTGTCTGAGAACATTATGACCTCCAGTGATGTTACCCTCGAATTTTGAACTGTCAGTTTTTATTCCAAGTGGAATTTCTTCTGTTGGAACATATTCTTGAAGGCCTTCTTTCTCACTCCATTCGTTACGAGCTTCTTCCAACAAGCGGATATCGAAGTCCTCCACTTGTTTGTATGACTTTATTTGACCCTTGTTGAGATTATTCTGATCGCACGTTGGGCAATGATATTCAAGCCCATAAAGTCGAGAATTGAATCCTCCTTGTTCTTGAATTGCATCAAGGATTCCGTATTTTTGACCACAAGAATTACACGTGTAGTCTCCACCACCTGAAGTTCCTTCTTCCGGAACAAATTCATGCCCACATTTTTTTCCAGTCTTTCCCACCACCGCATCACAAGTACATTCTTCCCGCCAATCGTCAACTAAAATGACTGACTCACATTTTGGGCAGAGCACATGATATTTATCATCATGTTCATACCGACCCTTGCCAACCCTGTAGTCGTTGAAAAGCGAGACAGTATCTCCACAAGACACACAATCCAATTCCTTGACCCAAAAATAATACATTACATCTGCAAGATGGTCGTCGTTTGGACATTCTGTTTTGTAGTACTCCTGAATCTCGTCAGCAACTGAGTCTTCTAATTTATCGAATGCCTGTTTCAAGACTTCAATATCCGTCACCCCGGCGTCAAGTTCTTTTTTACTAACAAACCACGCGACGGGATTTAGATCGTTGCCAACCACGTCAGCTCCAAACCTAGATGCCTCCACTAAAGAAGTCCCTCCCCCCATAAAAGGATCTAACACTTTCTTGTCTTTAATCCTCACATCTTTGGGAAAGAGTTTCCAGAGACTTTCTGGATCTTCTAAATCTACTTGATTTATAAGATTTTGAATATCAAGTTCACTATTCGTAAATTCACTCAGGCTTTCATTTTCTTGATTGGATTCATATATTTGTGCCTTTTTTGGATCGTCCAATAGTGAATATAGAGAAATTGCCCTGAACACACACCCCAAACGGCGGGCCCACCACTTGTGCATCGTATAAACGGGTCGATACCACTGTTTGGCCCGACTCTCTTTGTCGGCAATCTCGTTCACCCGCTCAATAGGGAATCCTCGTTCAATGGGTAGTTCTCTCCGATCGCTCGTTTGGTGTGGTTCCTGTGACATTATTTCTGGAAGCTGATTTCGATTTTCAGGCTCGACGCCTCATCTGGCATCCGCTCAAACAGATCCTGTACCTTGGTGTAGTCCTGCTCGGACCGTAGTGTTAGACTCACCTGTGTCCTGTCGACATCGGCTGTCCCCTGCAATGCGCCGGGAATCCCCTCTTTGTCGGGGAGCATGAACGTTACGTCGCCGTACTCCACGGACCCACTCTTGTGGTTGTTACGCCACTTGGTCCGCATCGCTGCGACGTCGTCGCCGTTGTACTCGAAGCGCCACGTCTCAGCCTCGATGTCGGCCTTTCGGAACGGGTAGCCGGGCACCCAATCGGACGCCTTGTCCGACCCCGTCGTGTTGACGACGTATTCCGGATCCTCTTCCTTCCCGATGTTCTCCAGCAGGAAGGTTCGGACCATGTACTCCGTGACGCTGCTGTCGAATCGGTCGGTGACCTTGTTGACAGTGAACTGTTCGCCAGCGTCCAGTCCGGCAATATACTCCAGAATCTGGTCGCCGATGCGGTCCGGGACCGTCGGGACGATTTTGACCGTTATCGGGTCGCGGTCACCGAGCGAGTCCAGATACCGGCCGCCGGCTTCGAGGACGTAGTTCTCGACGAGGAACTCGTTGACCGCCTCCCGAGCCACGGCCTCCGTTTCGTCCGGTGGAAGGAACACTGTCTCGTCGGCCCGAACCTCGCCGATGATGGTGTCAAGATTCGCGTAGCCGTCGGCGTCGATGCTTTCTTCGATTCGGTCAGTCAGATAGGACGCGCCGACGACTGTCGCCCCGCCCACATCGCGGAGCGTCGCGTCGGACTGTGGCTTGTCGAGAATCTCGTTCCCGTGGACGATGACGTACTGGTCTTCGCGGTTCAGTCGGCCGATGGCCCGCATGACTACGTCGAGCGTGTCACCATCGATCCATACCTCGCCGTCTTCGACGAGGTCCACCTGGAAATCACCGATGTCGATGGCCGTCGTTCCGCTCCCGAATCGCTGTCGGAGTTCCTCTTCCACATCGTCGACTCCCCACACATCCACGGCGTCCGTCTGGACGAGCACCGTATCAAGCGAACTCCCGGAGAGGTCGTCCCGGAACCCCTTGGAGTCACGAGCGAGGACGGGCTTACCCTCCAGCGCCTCCACTGTCGCGTTCAGCACGTCGTTCGCACTCCCGGGGATAGGGAGCTGTGGGTCACGGAGGAACTGCTCGTAGATGTCCTCAACGGAAATCTCACCACGACGTTCCAGCAGATCCTCGGCGATGTCCCAAATGTGGGACTGCAGGTCGAATGGGTCGGCTGCCGCGGAGTCGGCGATGTTCGAGGCGTCGAGTTCGGCCTCGTCTAGCACGTACACGTCGAGGTCCATCGGCGCAGCCATATCGAACTCGTTGAGCAGGTCGTCGCCGTCGAGGACCTCACCGTAGAGCAGTTGGAGTTCCTCGCGGAGTTCGTTCTCCTCTTGTTCCTTCATGCCGCGAATCGACTCGCGGATTTCGTCATCAAGTGACTCGTCGGCGAGTACCTGCCGTGCGCCCTCAATGTACCGTGCCTTGTCGATGTACCGTGTTCCGGACTCGATGGCCTTGTCCCCCGAGGGCTGGACGAAGACGAGCGTGTTGCGCCATTCACGCCCACGCCCGTCATTCGTGATGACCTGCTCAACCCCCTCCTGTGTCCACTGGTCATCCTTCACGATGACCTTGACCTCGCGGTCGTCGGGGATGTCTCGCAGGTCGTTCGTCCGGAAGCCGACGGGGTGCGCGTTCGACCCGAAGATGTCGGTGATGAAGTCCGCTACTTCTGCCTTCGCAGCCGTCTCGGAGACGTCGACAGCAGCGTTACGAATCAACGCGTTCGGGTTCTGCCGGTCGCGGATGGCGTACTTCCCGTTCAGCTTGTGGAGGTGCCATGCAACGCCGTGCAATCGTTCGAGGTTGAGGACGACGTCGGAGACGAGGTCACCTGTCTGGTAGGCACCCATCACGATCTCCGACACCTCCGCACCCTCGCCTTCGCTCGGCTTCAACGAGTAGAGGAGAATCGTGTTCAGGATGCGACGACCGTGGGGAACTTCATCCGTGTCAACACGACTCTTGATGTCACCTGTCGCAGCGTTGAGTCGCTCGTAGTTGATTTTTGCTAACTCGTCCTCGAACTCGATGGCGTCGATGTCGCCGTGGGTGATGAGGTCCGTCTGGTCCTGCATCTCCAGCAGAACCTTCGAGAAGAGATAGATCATCCCCCGCGTGTTCTGGTTATCCTCATCGGCGTAGTACCGCGTTTCCAGCGCATCGAGAAGCACGGGATGGAACGGATAGAGGTCGTGCATCTCTGACAGCAAATCGTCGGGGAGAGTAACGTGATCGGACTGGTCGTAGGCATCGAAGTACCCGTTAACAATCTCCCGGGCTGGTTTCTCTTCGACAGAATCAATCAGGCGGTGACGGAGAACCTCGCGTTTGTCCACCTGGTTGTTCATGTTGACCTCGACCGCCTGCTCTCGATTCAGAATATCGTGGACCTCGGAGCCCTCACGGAGCACGGAGACGATGGTGTAGAGTTCGAGGTCGGAGAGTGCCGTCGATTCGAGCAGCGACTGGAGGAAGGCCTTGTTTGCGCTTTTGCGGTCGCCCTGCAGGGTATCGAACCAGTCTTCGAGTTCGTCGACGAAGAACGCCACTGTCTCGTCGCCGACGGCATCCTGAATCGTCTGCATATCCGGGTAGCCGCCAGACTCGAACGTTCCGGGGTTGTAGTCCAGCGCCTCGAAGAACGGCTCCCACAGGTGCTCGTACTGCTCGTTGTGCATGGCAACCGTGATCGGAATCGCGGACTCCGGGAGCGCATCCTCGAACCCTTCGATGGAATCGGCAGCCCACGTCCCGGCTGCACCGGGGTCGTCGAAACAGTGGTACAGTGCCACCATCTGGTGGGACTTCCCGCTCCCGTATGGTCCATAGAGGATGTGCGTCCCGCGTGGATCCTCACCGGTCAGCGAATCGCGAAGAATCGACAGCGCCTCTCTCAGCCCTTGTGTCATCAGCGTCCGCTCAAAGAAGAGATCGGCGTCGGACTCGAACTCCCCATCGTCGTCAACGTTGTAGAGTTTCACCTGCCCATCGATTTGCCCTTCCTCTCGTAACTCACGGCTCAGGGTGACCGTATCGGCGAGAGTCTGGGACAGCGCCGTTGTTTCTGCCATCTTGATACTTAAACACACATCAGTATGGCGCATTAAACACTATGGTCGTGATTTCGGCTGCTGATACTGACTTGACCGACTCGGCGGGATACTCACAAAACATCTTTTACAATCACTGAATATTGGCTGACCATGGATGGCTACGACCTTGTCGATGTCGAGGTCACCCACGAGTCTGCAGACGATATTCTCGATAGCTTGTCCCAAGACGCTGCCGACCACATACAGAGCGTCCAAGCTACTCGCCTCCAGGCCGGCCAGCCGGACTCTGAACTCCGTGCACTGAAGCAGTTAGACGAGAACTCGGTGAAGATGCTCGAACATCAAGTAGATGCTGCGTATCGAGCACTTTTCGAGATGGACGGGAAAGCGCTGCTAGCCGACGAAGTCGGTTTGGGTAAGACCATCGAGGTCGGGATGATTCTGAAGGAGATGCACTTCCGGGAGACGAACGACTCGGTCCTCATCCTGACGCCAGCACAGTTGGCCAAACAGTGGCAGGCCGAACTCAGAGAGAAGTTCGGTCTCGACTTCGTCTGCAACTACGACGACGAGTTCAGCGGTTTCGACGACCACGACTACATCATCGCCAGCATCGATACCGCGAAAAGCGACCGGCATCGCTCGACGGTCCTCAAGCGGGATTGGGACGTGCTTGTCCTTGACGAGGCTCACTATGTCAAGAATGAGGATACGGACCGCTACGATCTCATCGACCGACTTACCTACAACTACGCGTTCTTCTTGACGGCGACGCCGATTCAGAACGAACTCACCGACCTCTACAATGTCGTCTCATTACTCCGCCCTGGCCTCTTCGGAACGCGAGACGTCTTCCACCAGTACTTCATCGATAGTAGTCAGGAGACGCTCGTCAACCGGGACGAGCTACACGAGCGGTTGCACAAGGTGATGATTCGGAACAGACGAGCCGAAACAGACATCGACTTCACCGACCGAACAGTTGATACGCGAACGTTCGATCCATCGCCGGCAGAGCGAGAACTCTACCAAGCAGTCTCGGACTATGTGAAGGGTGCGTACGGGCAAGACCAGGGTCAAAAGTTGGTCCTGATGCTATTGCAGAAAGAGGTCGTCAGTAGTCCTGCTGCGCTCAAACATACTATCGAGAAGCGGCTAGACGAACAGACAGAACTCACGCACGCTGACGAGTTAGAGTCGATTCTTGACCTCATTGAGAGAATTGATACGGTAACGAAACAGGAACGTCTCCTTGACATCGTTGAAGAGGCCCGTGATAACGTCGAAAAGGGGCGTGTCATCGTCTTCACACAGTTCCGGGCAACACAACGGCAAGTACTCGACAGACTCGCTTCAGAGGGCTACACCGTCCACTCGTTCCATGGTGGGCACTCCAGCGAGGAGAAAGAGCAGATTGTGAAGGACTTCGAAGAGGAAGGCGGCGTTCTTGTCTCGACCGACGCGATGAGCGAGGGCCGTAATCTCCAGTTCTGCAATATCCTCGTGAACTACGACCTACCGTGGAACCCGATGCGTGTCGAGCAGCGAATCGGTCGTATCCACCGCATCGGGCAAAAACGCAGTGTCTATATCTTTAATATGGCGCTGAAAGACACGGTTGAGGAATATGTCCTAGACCGTCTGTATCATAAGATCGATCTTTTCCAGCAGAGTGTCGGCGAACTAAGCTCGATACTGAGCCGACTAGAGGAGTCCGGAACCAGCTTCGAAGATGAAATCTTCGAGCGATTGGTCAACGCTGGTTCCGAGGTTGACTTGGAGAATGACTTCGACGACATGGCTGTTGATCTTCAGGAACAGCGCGACCTAGCCGACAAATTAGAGGAATTCAACAGTGGCGTCTTCGATGGATTCGACTTGGGAGCAAGTGATGACTGACACTGCCGTGCCCGTGACGCAGTCTGCTGTAGAAATCTTCACTGAGCAGTATCTACGAACGCTCGGCTGCGATATCGACAAGCATGACAATCGATGGGCGGTCACTACTCCGAACGAAGTCGACAGCGAGCTACTGACAGACTCACTAACGCTCGTCTGTGGCAGTGACGTCGGCGACGGGACGGCCGAGGAACTCCATCCCGAGAGTCAATTTTTCCAGACACTTCTCACCGAGGCGAGCGAGCGGACACCGACGGGGAAAATCTCTCTCGAAACGGACGATACTGCTGTTCAAATCCCAGAGTGGTTTCAGGGAAGCGACATCGAGGTGCGTTCAGCGGATTTCACACCGTACTACGACCGAACAGCACTCGTGGTACTATTCCGTGTGAGTATTGAGACAGTCAGTGAGTACCAGACAGAGCTGCTGCGGGCAGTAGCACTCGATACTCGGTCCAAGGAATTCTTGCCCACGCTGGAGGAAACCTTTCTACAGATCGCATCGCCAGATAATGAAGCGGGAACGAGTAAGCCGATGGAGATGGGGGCTGCCGACATCCAGCCTCTTCTCGACATTGCGCGAGAGGAAGTCGTCGACCGAATTCAGGAAACTATCGACGAGATCCATCAGGAAGCTTCCCGAGCAGCCGACGCCGAAGTCGAGGAGTTCCGCCAGATGCAACAGCAGCGTATCCAAGAGTTAGAAGAGCAACTATCGAACCTCTCTGCGAGAATCGACAATTTGAGACAACAAATCAATAGTAGCGACGAAGACGAACGCGTGGAAGCGCTCAAAGAGCGCAAAGAACTCAAAACCGAATATGAGGATGTCGACACCGAACTCGATGATTTGCGACAACGTCGTGATCAAGGATTCCCCGAGAGACAGCGTGAGATTCGGGCAAGACATGCGCTGGATGTTCAGATGAAGCCACTGACGATTACCGAAGTCGAATACGAAAGTGGAGAACTCGAAGTGGCTTTGGCCACTGATGATCACACATGGGACTTTGCCGCAGGATATGGGACTGGCGTCGGTATTACTGAAGCGATCAGTTGCGGTAAGTGTGGGAAAGAGTTCACTGAAACAAACCCTGTACGGGATATCGCTCGTGGGTTGATTTGCTTAGACTGTTATCGACAAGAATAGATTCGGCGGTGATAGGTTGACCCAGTCCCTGCGGGTATCCCCATCTCCCACCGCCCCATCTGATATCAGAGCGCTGACTCCGTTCGCGAGTGGCTCATCCTTCAAATACTCTACTGAGTTCCAAAACAGAAAGGTAGTCCTTTCTACGGACCCGCGAAAAGGGGTCCATTTATTGATGCGCTGACGCCGCAGGAAGTCTGCTAGGCTTCAACATCTACGGATGCATGGCAATTATCTAACAGTGAGAGTGTGGCAGGCTCCGGTGGCCTGGTGAAGCGCAAGAGAGGAGTACGGGGATGGAGCTCGCGAGAGGGTCTGTCAGAGGGCACTCAGTAGGCTCCATCCACAAGCGGGGATCGGGCTTGGGCGATGGTAGGCGGGTGTGTCGGATACTTTTCGGGGACCGCCTCCGACCGGCGGCTACCTATGTCTACTGGCTGATCTGTACTAAAACCCCGCAGCGAGTTTCTGACTCAGAAACTTTGCTTCCGATTGATTCTGTCAATCACAACGAACCAGCCGGTTTTCGTCTATCCAGACCCTCCACCGTTTCCGGAGCTTTCAGCGACGGAAGTTGTTCAGTAGTTCGTGATACTCGAGTTCTGCGATGATGAGACGACAATATCAATGACATCGTCAAGACGGCTGATCGATTCGAGAACCTCGATAGTCGTTCCAGTATCCGTACTCATCTCCCAATAGTACTTTTCACCGCCCTGACCGTCACCTGTGCGTTTCTTCCCGTCGATTATTCCAATCATATCCAACTCAAGGAGGTGGTCTCGCATCCTATCGAAGGCTAGCTTATTGACACCAATTTCTGAACAGAGATTTGAGTATTCAGAGTAAACACGGCGCGTTCGGGCTGGTTCGTCGCCATCAACAGAGACGGAGACCATGGCTGTGAGCGTTGCTTGGTCTTGGATCGTGAGGCCATTAATACTCTGAGTGATGTATCGTTTCTCAACGCGCTCTTCGGCTTCCCGGACATGGTCGTCGATAATGAGATCATCAGCATGATCGAGCGCAACTTCACCGGCCTCGTAGAGGTTGTCGATTGCCTGCCGAGCAGAACCCTTGTCCTGCGCGGCAAAGGCAGCACATAACGAAATCGCTGAGTCATCGACGGCTCCATCGACGAATGCGCGGTCAGCACGTCGCGAAAGAATCTGCTGTAGTTCCTCCGACTCATACGCGTCGAACTGGATTACTGAGTCATACAGCGAGGATTTGACCTTCGGGTCCAGATTCGACAGAAACGTGGAATCGTTCGTGATCCCAATAATCCCAAGCTTGGTGTTTTTTACGTCGCCCTGCTTCCGGGCGCGGGGAATCGAGTAGAGGATATCGTGCTTATCCCCGATTGAGTCGACTTCATCGAGGACAACCACAACGATTTCTGCGAGACTCTCAAACACATCGAACATCATTTCAAAGACCTTGTGCTGACCGTGGCCGTACGGGTTCTCACCCATGTACTGTTCGACGATATCGCAGGCAACTTTGTAGGATGATTTGTGGTTAGCACATGAGACGTAGACCGTATCTACGTCGAGATTCTGTTGATCAGCTCGCTGTTCGAACATTTCAAGAACGTGCTGCGCAGTCGCTGTTTTTCCCTGCCCAGTCTTTCCTTGGAGAAACATATTCTTTGGTGCTTCACCACGGAAGGCCCGGCGAAGTCCTCGGATTATCTCGTCCCGCTCGGATTCTCGTTCAGGAACGGATTCCGGTGTCCAGTGTTCATGGAGAACTTCTTCATCATCGAATATTTCTCCTGTGGCCCAGACATCGTCGAGATCGGACCCATCACTCATATACATACGATTAGCGTGTAGTTCGATAAGCCTTGCGTCGTTTATGTCGCGGACCACTCCCATGTCGTCAATGTCGTTAGACACACCCCTGTATCGTCAACTCCGTTGAGACATAATCTATCCGTAGCAGTTCACACACTCCCGTGTCGTCAACTCTGAGTGTCGGCAGAGTGCACTACAGCAGGAAGATCTGAACAAATGAGAGCAGAGCAGCGGCATGAACAGACACACACCCCCGTGTCGTCAACTCTGTGTACCTGGGTGAGGGGAGGGTAAAATGAGGGTGAATATCTATAGCTCCCGAAATAGCTGAGGAGAGGCTGTTAAAAGAAGAGTTTCTCTGAAAAAAGAGTAAGCGATGTCTCCTTGGGTTCTACAGCTTTCACTCTAATAGAGGGGAAGTTTTATAAGATCTTTCGACTAATGAAATCCGTACGTCACAGAACTAGGCTGTCCAGCTTGGGTGACCTAGTGTCTGGCCGGTAGTTGCCGAGATTTTCTTTCTCCCCTTCTATTTACCAGAGAGGAGGGTTCTAACGCTGTATTAATGCTATCGTGGTACTTTTTGCAAAAGAGAGGTTCCTGACCTAGTTGACGACGGGGGGGTGTGGGTGTGTGGTTTCGGACAGCTTTGAGCCGTTCGATGAGCGCGTTACTTTGGTTGTGGAAGCTCTGTGGTCGTTCTGTCTCCCGGTATGTGACGCCGAGGTCGAGATCCTCGTACATCCGGTCGAGCATCGTAACGCCGACTGGAACTGGGCGTAGTTCTCTCGCATATACTCGATTGTCTCAGCTCTCGGTATCACCGGGTGCCCCTCGCCGTGATTGACGTCGAGTGACAGACGCGGCTCAAGGACGATCTGTAGCGGGCTGTCCAGTTTGTCTCGGGGCTGTCGCTCGAATGCGGTAGGGAGGTCAAACGACTCGAAAAACCCCTCCAGGCGTCGACATCTTGCTCGCGGACAGCCAAGAACAGCGGATAGTCATCGGGGTTGCGACCGACTTGATAGCCCCCCTGTGTCCATACGTAGACGCCGTCGATCCGCGTAAACGCGAACGGCCAGTCACCGAACTGTGGGATAACGTAGTCCTATTCGATTGAGGGGGGACTGACGCCGGCGCTGGCAGCGACAAGGTCGCGTGCAGCGTCTCTCACGCGCTCGTCGACGACAAGAGGACGTCATAGTTGACGTATCCTACGTCTTTGAGACGGTTGACAACCCGGCTGACCGTTTCGTACGGCGTGTGGAGGTGTTGCGCGACGGTGGATAAAATCACTTCTCTCGATGACTAGGATGACCTGTGCCGCCGTATCGTCAAGTACCTCGTATATTTGGCAGTTACCAATAATCCGGGAACAGTTAAAATCTCATTAGCATCAGATATGCGGGGATTCGCAGGTAAAGGCTTATCAGCGTTCGTTGGTTATTGGAATGTGAGGACGCGGATTAGGCCCGCTGGGTTGAACCCTCGGGACTGATCCGGCTAGGGATGTGGGGTAGTGGCCCACGTTCTGATGACGTCCGATCTTACGGCACGATAGTCTCCAAGAGATATCTCTGAAGTTGTTGTGACTCGAGCATCTGAATTGTATTTTCCCATTGAGAGGTTACGTCAAACCCGTCGTTGTCGGGATGCCGTCCTTTGATCCACGCCGCAACACGAGTGCGTTCAAGCGTCCCATAGTCACCACCGACGCCACGGATTCGATAGAACGGGACGGGAGACACTGATGATTCACGCCAGTTTGTATCAAACCGTACAACTTCCTCAGGGAGCGTATGAACCTGCTCCGTCCCCTCGTCGATCCTGTTTCGGACGTAGCCTGCGATATAGTCGGCCGCTGTAACCTCAGGATATGTGAGATCGGCTTTCGGAAGCCCAGTCACGTATACGCCACCAAACGTCGATTGAAACGACCCATCGAAGACCTGTGACGCTTGCGTTCGGAGATGTGCCTGGCTATCCCCATACATACTCGGAGCGCCATCCGGGATAAGGATTGAATCACCACTGAATTCGTCCACGGATGTAATCGTCTTTTTTGCGAGAACACAGACTCCCGCTGCCTTGTGATGGATCGACTCTTGTGAGCGCCCAACAGCGACACCCCATGGGATCGACTCCTCAGTTAGCGATTCCATCAACCCCTGTACTCGCTGATTTCGTTCCGTGGGTGTCGCATTTTCCACCAGTGTCTGAGATTTCGCTTGCCACGGAGCCAGCTCATGCTCTAGAAGCAGTTCGGCGAGGCGCTCACTATTCTCCCGAGGACACCGAACTACAGCGAGGGCAAATGGCTCCGGTCCAACTACTTGACCAGATTCATCTACGCCGATGACATGCTCAGCCCGTGTCGTGCTCCCTGAGGACTGGTCGATTACCTGAACAGATCGCACTGTTTCATCACACTCGACATTCTCTCACTATTGCCAACCGTAGACGGGTGTCGTGCTTGAAACCACCGTAACCATGTCGGAGTCCCCCAAGTAGCCCTCGATGAACTCATAAATATTGGTTAATTGTAGGTTCCTGCATCTTTTCTAAGGTTCTAATACCACTTCATTCTGGAACTCAAGAATTGACTGTCGTAAGCAGTCGATTCTGTGTGTCAGCAGAGGCATGAATAGTTTTACTCTATACATTTTGATAATTTGTCAGACACACCACTATTGCCAGTAAAAACAGGATACAAAAGTATGATGAATAATACTGGCACTGGGGGTGTCAGAAAATTAGATTATTTTACAGTCATTTAGATAAAACTGGCAAAAGTGGAGAGGGTACTGGAGAAACTGGCACTATCGGTTGCGTGATTACTGGCAAAGGTGGAGAGGTTATTGGCAGTACTGGTGTTGACGGTTCCGAGATCACTCCAGAATTCGATGTCGCTTTGCGGTTTCACGGATGTCATCAAGCTCCCCTAATTCACTCTCCAGTGCATCAAGAGCCGACGACAGAGAAACATCAAGCTCGTATTCGTTGTAGTTCCCGCGTCCACTCGATGAATCGACCAACTGTAAGATCCCGTGGAGGCGGCTCTGGTGAATCGCTGGACAGCGTCGGCTTCGACCGTTAGAACTAGTGGAATGAAGCGGGAAACCGCCGATGCTCTATGTCGAAGATCTCCCGCTTCACAAACAAAGCGGTCCAGTTAGCTAAAAATGCTGTTGGTGAGCGAGGCGAAGTCGCCGCCCCCGAAGGGGGTGGCGGCTTCGCCGAGTATGCGGTGGTGTCGCTGCACTGTCTGCGGGTTTACCTGGAGAAATCCTACCGAGAAGCACTCGATTTGCTGAGTGAGATGC
>NZ_LIUF01000016.1 GCF_001280425.1 Haloarcula rubripromontorii
ACGTATGAGGGAGACAAACCGCCAGTGTTCACGCTCGTTGATCGCGGCAGCGGTCAGCGATACGTCGTCCCAGCGAAATCCACCGATGAAGCGACCGTGCGACTCCTTCTCGMCAACCACGAGAAGGAGTCGCTGACCGTCTACACGGACGGATTTCGGGCCTACGAWCCACTCGACGATGACGAGAGCTTCCACCGAGAATCAGTAATTCACGGTGACGGCGAGTACGTTGATGAAGACGCACACGTGAACACGTGCGAGAGCCACGCGTCGCTGGCGCGACGGTGGCTCTCGCCGCACCGAGGTGTCTCAAAAGACAAACTGACAGCGTATCTCAGACCGTTCCAACTTCGGCGACGAGTCCTCCGCAAACCGGGACGAGAAGCACTGAAACAGATTATCCGAGAAGTTCTCTGACTCACCAACAATGTACTTCACAAGAGCGATCGGGCTTACGGCTTATCCCTCTTATCACCTCCCACCCGATACGTCGAGTTGCAATGTTCGAAGCAGATCCGCTGACGATGGTCCAGTTCGCAACCGATACGGCACAGATGGCGATGCAGGCAGGTCCGCCGACAGACCTCCCCGCGCAGGTTCCGGACTTCGTCGGGAACATCCTAGCCGAGGTCAGCTCTGCAGCCGGCGGTGAGTCTGGTGGCCTCGGTGAGTCGATCAGCGGGATGACTCCTGGCAGCAGTGAGGCTGGGGCCGCTGAGAACGCAAGTTCGGCCGCGAACGGGGCCGCAGACAATGCTCCTAGCCGATAAGCACGCAGTGGTTCCAGCAGGAGGGCTTGATCGAGACAGTAGTGGAATGACGTTCCGGTGGTGAGCGTTTCTTTTGACGTTCTAGATCAGGTGTAGACAGCGTATAGTTGCCTGCGAGGAAATCGAGATTGTTGAGGAATGAGTGGTTCGGTGGGAGGTAGCAAACCAACACTGAGGCAATCCCGTTCCAGTTGTTGGTTAGCTATGCTGGTCGTTAGATAAGATGATCCACGGACTCGCCGTCCCGAGCTAATTCGGATTGCTCGGGTGACGAGTCTGGCGCACAGTCGGAGAACGATTCCGGTGAGACGGCCTGCTGCATTGCTTTGAGCTTCGAGCGGAGTTGCCCACTGGTCGACCGCACCAGCTCGTCGTCAGGCCAGGAATGGACCTGCAGGCCGTCGAAACGCGTGGCCACCTGCTGGACTGTGTTCAGCTGGTCAAGGGCGTACTCGACCCAGTACTGGTGACTGTCCTGCATCTGCTGGAGTTCTTCGACGACGTCATCGTAGCCGGCTTGCTGCGCGGCATCGAGACACTGCTGGAAGTTCGCGCCGCGTGGGTTGATTGGCTCGTGGAAGACGACGACCTCACCGAGCGCTCTGAAGTAGCTGAGCAGTTCGTGAAAGCCGTCCTCATCCATGGTTGGATATGTGGGGGACATCGAAACGAACACGGACACACCGGCCTGTTGGAGCGTATCCAGCGCCTGCCAGCGAGTCATCGGTGGCGGCGCGTTCGGCTCCATCGCCCGCACAAGTGTCGCATCGAAGGATGGGATCGAGGAGCCAACGGTAATCCTGTCGCCGGCAGCTTGGAAGAGTTCGATATCCCGAGTCACCGCGGGGCTTCGCGTGAGGATACGAACGGGAATGTCGTGTGTGATGAGCTCAGCGACAGCGCCGCGAGTAATCTGGGCTGTCCGGCGGTCCTGATAGCAGTCCGTGCCGCTGGACAGCATCACGACGCCGCGGCCACGGTCGGTCTGCTTGCGGTCGCTGGGATCACGCTCGTCGAGGATGTTGCCCAGTCGCTCTGGGAGGTCGTCTCGATATAGCAGGTAGCTTCCCCAGTCGGTCTGTGGATCGTCGACGCCGGCCTGCTCGGCGAGCATATCATCCCGGCTGTCGATAGCCGGCGTCGTTGGCACGTAGCAGAATTCACAGCCGTGCCGGCAGCCGGTGGCGACGTTGATGACGTGGTCACAGAGGCTCTTGGTGTGGAGGTGGGACTCGCTCATTACCGACTTCGTCGGGTCAGTGTTGACCGTGATACCCTGCTCGTCATGGCTGTCGGTATCAGTTGCACAATCCCAGCACAGCAGGTCTCCCTGTGGGTTGGCGGCAAAACGGTCGTTAATTTCGCTGTCACACTGGGTACACAGGAGGCCAGCCTGCCAGAGGTCAAGTCGCTCGGTGGTCCCGCCATGCTGGCGTGAGAGTTCACGCAGCTCATCGAGCGTTGGCTGGTCGTCGAACGTAGCAATGGTCGTCCCAGCGTGTTCGACGGCGTACGTCCGCTCGAACCAGCTATCGCCGGTGCCCCAGGTGAGTTCCATGCGTGTTGCTCCTACCTGTCTTTTTATACTGGACCCCATTAGAAGTCAGCCACGCGGAGTGAAAGTGAAACTGGAACTGGGTTGGTTGCATGCACTTATATCTAGTAGTAGACGAGAAAGACAAGATAACATATGACAGACGGTCACGAAGACGTACGGACGGGAGAGGACCCCACAAAGGCGGTTCTCAGTGAGTCGGGACTCAACAGCAAGCACCTGTGTGATTACGTTGTCAACGTAGCGACAGGCTGTCGCCACGGCTGCAAGTTCTGCTATGTGCCGTCGACGCCGAATATTCGGACGCGACCAGATATGCTCAAAGAGGAAGCCGACGTTGATAACGGCCAGAAAGAGTGGGGGAACTACGTCCTCTATCGGGATGGGTTAGGTGAACGGCTTGACGAGCACTTGGATCGGAAGCGCTCTTGGAATCCAACCAAACGAGGACAGGGTGTAGTTGGAGTCTCTTTTTCTACTGATTGCTATATGGATGGTCGTGCGGGGAAGATTACCCGCAATGTCGTGGATGCACTGACCAGCCATGAAAAATATACACGAGTCCTAACGCGAAACCCGATTCTGGCGCTGCAGGATTTGGATGTATTTCAGGATGGGGGCGAGCACGTTACTATCGGATCATCGATACCGTGTATGGATGCCGATCAAGTCGGAGCAATTGAGCCAAGTACACCAGCGCCGGAGTTGCGGTTAAAGGGCCTGAAAGAATTCAACGAACATGGCGTCCAGACGTTCGTCAGCATGAGTCCGACCTATCCCACGCAAGACAAGACTGACCTTCGGGAGCAGTTGGAGCGGGTTGCTGAGTGTGATCCTGCTGTAGTATTTCACGAGCCGATCAACCCACGTGGTGGGAACTTCGAGATGACTGTCGAAGCAGCGCGGGACGCTGGTGAAACGGAGTTAGCTGAGGAGTTGGATACGTTACGATCTCGTGACCAGTGGGTCGAGTATGCGACGAATCACCTACGGTGGGTTCAAGAGATTGGGCGTGAGCTGGACCTGCCTATCCATCTGTGGCCCGACAAGCAGTTGATCAAGCACGTCGACGAAGAGACAGCAGCGTGGTTGCAGTCCTGGCGGGAGCGCCAGTCGCCTGAAGAGTTTGCGGGACGGAATGTGCCGCAGGAGCCTGCGCCTGCCACCCCTGTCGGGGTAGAGTAGTGGTCTGTTAGTCGCAGAACTCTCCTAAACTGGACTGGTTATCGTCAGTATCGGTATTGTCTTCAGCGACAATCTCGTCGTCAATGTTCCCTGCAGGTAGGTACTGCTCAAGCGAGGATTGGTCATCATACAGAACGCTGTGGATATTGTCAATGTCCCCTGCATCAACGTCTTCAATAAATTCCTTAACATGGTCAATGACCTTGATATACCCATTTCCTCCTGAGATATCACGGGTTGCGTAAACGAGGTCATATTCATAACTTCCTACGTTAGCATCGACGTTCACAGTCCGCTGGACAGCCCGATTCCTTTGTGCTAAACAATCCTCGTATAGACCGCGCATTACTGGTCTGATATCACTATTTGGTAGATTCTGTTCATTCAGGTCGCAACAATAGAATTTATTTAATTTCTCAGGAACGGGTGTAGTAGTCGCATTACGGCCGATAGCTGAGGCTATTGGGAGGTTGATGAGCAGATCGCCCCACGGCTTAGGAGTCAGTTCCTCTATAGCATCCCACCTAACATTCAATTCTTGATTGTCAATGAAACAGTAATAGTTGAATTGCCCCTCGCTGTTCTGCCAAATGTCACTGACGACCTCCGGAATTTTCTGATTTGCATCGCCTCTCTTTATTACTAATTCCTCTGGCTTTTCGGCGTCGTCATGAGTCGAAAAAATATACTCCATCCTTGCTTTCAACGCATCTGCTTTGTCATCGTCATTCTCAATAAGATACATTTTTTTGAATGGCTCTTGCGCAACCTTAGCTGCAATTACCGGGGAGCCAAGGAAACACGACTCACCGCTATTATACGTTGAAATCCCCGAACCAGCAAGCGCGTCAATATAGTAGAGGTCATCAAAATCGTTGTTGTAGAGGACCTTTGTGTACATATTAACCGCAGCAGAGTGGAGTATTAGTTTCAGGACAGACCAACTATCAAAATCATTTGTGACTGGAGATATATTACGGATTTCCTCTGAATCCTGCTTGAGAGATTGAATTCTTTTTTTAATATATTCAGACGAATCCATCGTATAACCTGATGATGTAATGCAGGATGTTAATTATTACTTGATGATTTGTTTACGTGATTATTCAGGTCAATAGAGATATTGTATATCGGTTTTAAGAGGAATTTAGGTTAGGGGAATCGAGTTCTCAGAAGTTAACTGCCATTTTCGGCTAGATCCGAGACACCGACCTGTCCATCCTCAGTGCCGAATTCATCGGTATCCACACTCCCTCCGATTTTCTGTATAAGATGGGCTATTAGCGTCGCATAGTTCTCTTCTGTCTCATCGTCAATTCGAGAATCGTCTTCACGGGCCCAATCAGCGATAGTCCGTGCGACTTCACGCTTGTTTATTCCGTGCATCTTCGGACCAAATTCTCTATTAACCTCATTAGTTAGTTGATTTTGGTCTGGTATCTCTAACTCGTCAACCTCACTCTGGTCGATTTCCTCGTGTGTCGCAGCGACTGCATTCAAGTAGAGATCTGTCGATATCAAATCTTCAATCTCAGCTTTGTAGTCGGCTAATGCTGGAATCGAATCATGCAGAAGATGGATATGCTCTTCATCCACCCCATAGTCTGTCTTGAGATTATCCGAGTGGTCTTCACCCGCAGTGTCAGAATCAAAGAGGCAGACGTACTCATACCCCTCGGCTTCGAATATCTTTGCATACTTTCCCATCTTCGAAGCTCCCATAGAGTCAATTACGGCGGTCTTCTCCTCGTCAAGACTAGGATACCTAGTTTCTTCAAACGACTCTGAAAAACCCTTCAGATAGGTTTCATCTGCGGTCCCCTCAACCAGAATATTGCGTTTGTTGGCGAAAAGTGAGTCAGCAAACCCTGCACCGATGACTGCTCTCACCGAAGCAAATGCATCGTCTCCCGAGGCGTCGTGTTGTGACATCTTCTCCATGACTCGTGTTCCTAGCTTGTCTCCCTGTGTATCCACGAGTCGAATCTCGGATGTGTCATCGCTGTTGATCAGGAACGGGGAGTGTGTGGCCATGATAATCTGGTTATCTTCAGCAAGTCGTTCGAGGGACTCACGGAGGTCTTTTTGAGCGTCAGGGTGGAGGTGAACACCGGCATCATCTAACAGAATCAGATTGTCTTGGAGTAGGTTGTCTGAGTTTGCTAGAAGTTTGACGAAGAAGGATAGGAAGTATCGGAACCCTTCACTGCGGTAAGATGGCAGATCGTATTCACTCCGTTCATTTGTCCCTATTTCATCATCATTAGCAATCAGTAGCGAGACTGTCCCATTCCCGAATTCAATTTCGAAATCAATGTCTTCGGCTGTGTTGAATCACTAGATGGCGACGGGATAGGTCGCTAAATCAAAGGAGTTGAAGCGGGAGACTGCGAATGGTCATGACGCAAATCTCCCGCTTCACTGGCGAGATTGTCCCGATTTCTCAAAGAGTTACTGGCGATGGAGACGAATCCGCCGCCCCGGAAGGTGGCGGCGGATTCGCCGACTATGCGCTCGTCTCCCTCCATTGTCTGCGGATTTACCTCGACACGTCCTACCGGATGACGATAGACCTCCTGAAGGAGATGCCACAAATAAC
>NZ_LIUF01000017.1 GCF_001280425.1 Haloarcula rubripromontorii
CCGATGACCTCGTCGCCCTCGCCTTTCTCGACCGGGACGGACTCGCCGGTCACCATCGACTCGTCGACCGCCGAGTCGCCGTCGACGACGACGCCGTCCGTCGGAACCTTCTCGCCAGGTCGGACTTTCAGTCGGTCGCCGACCCCCACCTCGTCGATGGGAATCTCCGCCTCGCTGCCGTCCTCGTGGACGACGGTCGCCGTGTCGGCCTCCATCTCGAGCAGTTGCTGGATGGCGGCCCCGGCCTGACTTTTCGACCGGGCTTCGAGGTAGTTCCCGAGCGTGATGAAGACGAGAATCAGCGCGGCCGTATCGAAGTACAGCCCCGTGCTCGCTATCAGCCCGGCCAGCGCGGCCACTGAGTAGATGTACGCCGTCGAGGACCCCAGCGCGATGAGGACATCCATGTTCGCCCGGCCGTTGTTGACAAGCGCCTTGTAGGAGTTCTCGTAGAAGTGCTTGCCAAGCAGTATCTGCACCGGCGTCGCCAGCGCGAAGGCGACCCAGCCCTGTGGTACTCCCAGAACCGTCTCGCGGACGAGTCCGAGCGAGAACAGATGGTCCGCCATGAACAGCAAGAGCGGGGCCGAGAGAACCGCTCCGAACAGCGTGAGCCGAAGTTGTCTACGCGTCTCCTCGTTGCGCGCGGCGGCGCGGCGATCAGCGCCGGATTGCTCACCGCCATCGCTGTCGTCGGCGTTTGCACCCCCACTGCCCTCTCTTACGGGCGTGTAGCCGGCGGACTCGATAGCGTCGTAGAGGTCCGACCGCGACACGTCGGCCGGGTTGTAGGTGACCTGGCCCTCATCGGTAGCGTAGTTCACGCTGGCTTCGATGACGCCCGCGGTCCCCTCCAGCGCCTCCTCGTTGGTCTCCGCGCAGTTCGCACACGACATATCGGTGATGCCGATAGTCACTGTCTCCGTCGCCACGCCGTAGCCAGCGTCCTGTACGGCCGTGACGATGTCAGCTAGCGATACCACATCGGGGTCGTACTCGACGCTCCCCTCGTCGGTGGCGTAGTTTGCGTCGACGGATGTAATCCCGTCCAGTTCGCCCACCGACTCTTCGATGGTGCCCGCGCAGTTGGCACAGCTCATTCCCGTTAGTTCGAGCCGAGTGGTCCGGTTGCTCATCTTGTCTTACTGTACGCCCCCCGTATTCATGCGGTTTGTCCCTTTGATTCGAAGGTCAGGCCCGGCTGATATTTTCGAACCAAACTCGAATAGCCGATAAGATACTATTCTGAACTTCGCATTGCGCTCAGGCTCCTTCTTTGAGCGATTCGTACTGGTCGACGAACCGCTCGGCACAGGAGCCACAGCAGAAGTAGTACCGCTCCCCGTCGAGCGTGCGCTGTTCGCCCTCCTCGTCGACGGAGTTGCCACACTCCGCGCAGTCGGGCGCGAACTCCGCCGCACCTAGCCCGACGGTCCATTCGGTGTCCGCAATCATCCGGACCTCGTAGCGCTCCACGTCTCCGAGGTCGACATGTTCGGCGAGGAGTTCGCTCGCGTCGGCCTGAGAGACGTTCGCTACCAGTACTACCCGGCCACCGGCGGTTCGATAGACCCGCTCGACGGCGTCTGCGTCGCTGGCCGCTGTAGCGATGTCGGCGGCCCGACCCGGCTTCGCAGTGACTTCGAGCAGAACCGGCACGCCGGCCTGTAGCAGTGAACGGTCGATGTCGACGGTAAACCCCTCTATCAGGCCCATTTCGACGAGTCTGTCGACGCGGTCGGAAACTGCAGGGGCCGAGAGATCTACTCGCTCGGCAATGTCGCTGTAGGGCCGTCTGGCATCTTCGAGCAGCAGTCGGAGGATCTCGTGGTCCGTGTCGTCGAGTCCGGGCATATCGGACCAACTTCCAGCGCCGGTTTATGTGTTGCGTCCACCCGCGTCTGTGCCACAGAGCGGACCCCAGGCATGAACAGTTCAGCGGATTAGACTAGTCTAATATTGTAGTTAGATAGAAACTATTATATTCTTCTTCGATAGCAAGCCACACATGGAAACTAACCAACCCTGCGACGACCGGCCGTATAGCGTCACCCGCAGGCAGGCACTCGGTGCCGGAGCGGGAGCCCTCGCGACCGGCTTTGCCGGCTGTCTGACCGGCGGCGGGAGGGAAGCGGCATCGACTGATAGCGGCGGGACGGACGGTGCGGACGGGCCCGTTGCGGTCGCGTCGTTCTTTAGCTTCTACGACTTCGCCCGCAATATCGCACGCGGGACGCCGATAACGGTCAAGAACCTCATCCCGACCGGACTGCAC
>NZ_LIUF01000018.1 GCF_001280425.1 Haloarcula rubripromontorii
CGCGCGAGCGTCCAGTAAGACTTACAGGAAGCCGATGTTCTGTCGTACGTTTTGAAAAACGAGCCAGGGAGTGTGTCTGTATGGCAAGTCTAACCGGAGCATCCGGGGAGGCACAGGGAAACCGACATGGCCGCAGGGCTTTGCCCGAGGGCCGCCGTGTTCAAGCGCGGGGAGCCACACGGACACGACCCGAATCCGGACGATCTACGCATGGACAAGATGAAGCGTGCCGAAAGGCACGTGGAAGTCTGTTAGAGTTGGTGTCCTACAATACCCTCTCGTGATCTATGTGTAGGGGTGAAAGGCCCATCGAGTCCGGCAACAGCTGGTTCCAATCGAAACATGTCGAAGCATGACCTCCGCCGAGGTAGTCTGTGGGGTAGAGCGACCGATTGGTGTGTCCGCCTCCGAGAGGAGTCGGCACACCTGTCAAACTCCAAACCTACAGACGCCGTTCGACGCGGGGATTCCGGTGCGCGGGGTAAGCCTGTGTACCAGGAGGGGAACAACCCAGAGATAGGTTAAGGTCCCCAAGTGTGGATTAAGTGTAATCCTCTGAAGGTGGTCTCGAGCCCTAGACAGCCGGGAGGTGAGCTTAGAAGCAGCTACCCTCTAAGAAAAGCGTAACAGCTTACCGGCCGAGGTTTGAGGCGCCCAAAATGATCGGGACTCAAATCCACCACCGAGACCTGTCCGCACCCGTCACAGGGTGATCGAGTAGATTGGCGCTCGCATTGGATGGAAGCAGGGGCGAGAGCTCCTGTGGACCGATGCGTGACGAAAATCCTGGCCATAGTAGCAGCGATAGTCGGGTGAGAACCCCGACGGCCTAATGGATAAGGGTTCCTCAGCACTGCTGATCAGCTGAGGGTTAGCCGGTCCTAAGTCATACCGCAACTCGACTATGACGAAATGGGAAACGGGTTAATATTCCCGTGCCATCATGCAGTGAAAGTCGACGCCCTGGGGTCGATCACGCCGGGCCTTCGCCCGGTCGAACCGTCCAACTCCGTGGAAGCCGTAATGGCACGAAGCGGACGAACGGCGGCACAGCGCAAGGTGATTCAACCTGGGGCCCATGAAAAGACGAGCATGATGTCCGTACCGAGAACCGACACAGGTGTCCATGGCGGCGAAAGCCAAGGCCTGTCGGGAGCAACCAACGTTAGGGAATTCGGCAAGTTAGTCCCGTACCTTCGGAAGAAGGGATGCCTGCTCCGGAACGGAGCAGGTCGCAGTGACTCGGAAGCTCGGACTGTCTAGTAACAACATAGGTG